>JASHZK010000401.1 GCA_030042575.1 Acidimicrobiales bacterium | reverse complement strand
TGGATGGCGTCGAGCAGACTGGCCAGCCGGCCCGTGAGCGTCGCCCCTCCACCAAGGGCGGAACGCACCTGGGCAGCCTGGTTGTTGACGGTGCTGGCCGTGACTGTCTGGTTGGCCAGGATGTGCAGGATGTCGGGTGTGGATGCCGCGAATTGGTTCGCCACCGGCACCAGGGTGTCGAGGTTCTCCACCACCGTGGGCCACAGCGGGAGCATCTGCTCGAAGTACTTGTTGCCCCTTACGAAGTTCTTCCCCAGAGAAGCTCCGTTGCCCTGCAGGGCCCCGGCCAGAGCGGTGAGCGCCGAATCGAGCTCATCGGGCTGGAGCTTGGTCAGCAAGGTGTCGAGGTCGCCCAGGGTCGCCTGCAGCGATGCCGTCTGTCCCACCCGCAGGGGAGGAATGGTGGCTCCCGACCGCAATGTCGCCGCACCGATGTGGGTGGGGGGGACGAGCTCGATGTAATAGTCACCGAAGAACGAGACCGGGGTATCGGTGGCCCGCACGCCGGCGGGGATGAGGCGCAGCATGGAGGGCTGGAGGTGCACCGTCACCGAGATCAGTCCCCCGGAGACCAGGCGGCCCTCGTTGACGACAGTCCCCACCGTGACGTTGCGGTACTCCACCGGCGCGTTCACTTCGACGGCGGTGGCGTTGTCCGGTAGCTCCACCTGGGCCACGGCGTAATTCGAGAAGGCGCCGGCGAAAGACGAGAGGATGAGGGCGGTGATCCCCAGGAGCACCAGCACCAGCGCCACGCCCAGTCCGATGAGGCGCCACGACCAGCTGCGGGGCGCCTCCACCGGATCGGACGGCGCCTGCGGGGAGGCCCGTCCGGGGAGGGTGACGATGCTCACCCGGTGACCTTGACGGGGACGGTGACTCCCCAGAAGAGAAGGGTCATGAGCATGTCGGAGACGGCGATGGCGACCGTGCTCATCCGGATGGCCCGGCCCGACGCCCGTCCCACTCCTTCAGGCCCCCCCGAGGCGGTCAGTCCGTAGTAGGTGTGGATGACGGTGACGAGCACGGCGAAGACGATGACCTTGAGGACCGAGTAGTAGACGTCTTTGCGGTCGAGGAACAGATAGAAGTAGTGGAGATAGGTGCCCGACCCCTGGTGGGCGATGGTGATCACCGCGAACTGCGTCGCCAGATAGGCGCCGGACAGAGCCAACAGGTACAGAGGGATCACGGCCGTCAACGCCGCCAGCAGCCTGGTCGTCACCAGGTAGGGAACCGACGGAATGGACATGACCTCCAAGGCGTCGATCTCCTCGTTCACTTTCATGGCGCCGAGCTGGGCCGTGAATTTGCACCCCATGACGGCGGCCAGGCCGTAGCCGGCCAGCAAGGGTGAGAGCTCGCGGGTGTTGGCGAAGGCCGAGAGCAGACCGGTGAGCGGGGTCAGGCCGATGATGTTGAGACCTTGGAGGCCCTCGATGCCGAGTTGGACGCCCACCACCGAGGCGAGGAGGGCCGAGACGAGAATGGTGCTGGCGGCGATGGCGAGCACACCACCGCCGAAGGTGATCTCGGCCACGAGCAACCACAGCTCCCGCCGGTAGTGGCGCAGCACCGTCGGGATCGCTCGGATCACCTTGCCCACGAACACGAGCAGCGCACCCAACCACACGATCTGGTTGCGGAAGCGGTAGCCGAGGTTGGCGCCGCGAAACACCACCGGTCGCAGGACGGCGCCGGCCCGTGAGGCAACCGGGGATTCGGTGGTCGACGTGGACGGGGTCACCTTCGGGACCTCACAGGATTTTGGCCGGCACGATGGCCAGGAAGATGTCGGTGATGAGGAGGTTCAGCAGGAACAGGCCGATGCCGGTGATGACCACCGAGCGGTTGACGGCCTCGCCCACCCCGGCGGGCCCCCGCTGGGCGTGCAGGCCCTGGTGCGAGGCCACGACGGCCGCCAGCAAGCCGAAGACGGCTGCTTTGACCATCGACTGGATGGCATCAGCGGGCTGGGCGAAGCTGCTGAAGGAGTTGAGGAACCCGCCCGAGCTGGTGTGGAGGATGTAGACGGCGGCCAGATAGCCGCTCATGATCCCGGCGAAGGCCACGATGCCGTTGACCAGCAGTGCCACCACCACGGTGGCCAGCACACGGGGGGCCACCAGGCGCTCGATGGGGTCGACCGCCATCACCCACATGGCCGAGATCTCGTCGCGCATGGTGCGGGCGCCGAGATCCGAGCAGATGGCCGAGCCGCCCGCCCCCGACAGGATGATGGCGGTGATGACCGGTGCCGCTTCTCGCACGATTCCGATGGCATCCACCGCGCCCACGATGCTGCTGGCGCCGATCTGCACAGACAGTCCCCCGACCTCGAGGACGAGCACCAGGCCGAAGGGGATGGCGATCATGATGGCGGGGAGCAAGGTCACCGAGGTGAGGAACCACGTCTGCTCGAAGAACTCCGCCCAGGAGAAACGGCGGTGGACGATGGAGGAGACGGTCGACCACACGGCGTCGGCCAGCATGGCGAAGATGTCGCCCAGAATGGCGAGCGCCGAGAGGAACTTGGCCCGCGCCACACGCAACTGGGCGATGTCCCAATCGACGTCGGGAAGTCCGAGGTCGTGCTTGACGTGCCCGCCCGCCGCTTCCCCCCCGGTGACGAGTCGTTCCGTCATAGGGTCGGGTACGCGCTGTCGAAGGCGACATGGATACTACGCTTTTGGCGCGCAACATCCACTGGGCAAGGATCTCCCCCGAGAATCACATGACTACCGTACTGCTATTCTTGAGGGCCGACGAATTCCAATTAAGGACGGAAAACCACCCGGGAGAATTCACCTGGATCGCCGAGGATGAGAGCGTGGTGCGTAGCCACTTTTGAGGAGCCGAGCGCTGGCCCGTCCCGGCGCTGAACCTCGTGGCGAAGGCCGGGTCCGTGGCGGGATCGGTGGGCTGTGGTCCACTCGCCGTCAGGTGCCGAGAACCCCCTCGACGGATCGCAGCAGTCGCCTGGGGGCGACGGGTTTCTGCAGGAACCCGACGACCCTGGTCCTCAGTCGGCTCTGGACGTCGGCATCCAGGGCGTAGGCGGAATGGATGATCACCGGAGGCGGATCGGCGATCCCTTCGAGGAAAGTGACACCGTCGCAGCGCGGCATGCGGATGTCGAGGAGCACCAATCGGAACCGACCCAGGCGGACGAGGTCGGATGCCGCGTCGCCGTCTTCGGCTTCGTCCACCGTGAATCCGGCTTCCCGCAGCACTTCGGCGGCGATCCATCGGATGTCGGGGTCGTCATCGACAATGAGCACATCGGCGCCGGCCGGCGCCGATTGGGTGAGCACGTTGCCCTGCACGTCAGCGTTCCGCTCCACCGTATCCGCCTTCATCACGCCGCCTCCATGGGCAGCCGAAGGGTCACCACGACCCCGCCCGACGCCGAGTTCTCGATGGAGACGCTTCCGCCGTGCGCTTCGGTCAATCGCCGGACGATGGCCAGCCCCAGGCCCGTCCCCGTCGACCGCGTCGTGAAGAACGGCTCGAAGAGGCGCTCGGAGGTGGCGGGGTCGATCCCCTCACCGCTGTTCTCCACCCGGATCACCGTGACGCCGTCCTCCCCGTGGGCGACCACGCGGATGGATCCACCTCGGGGCATGGCCTGATAGGCGTTGTCGATCACATTACCGAGGACTTGCACGAGCTGACTGAAGTCAGCCCGGAGAACGACCGACATACCCTCCTGCCTCAACGTGATGTTCTCCGGCGGGGGCGAGGTCTCGAGAACTTCGGCCAGCACTTCGCCGAGCCTGATCGATTCCAGCACAGGCGGTCGCTCACGCATGTACTCGATCAGGTCCTGAGCCAACGACACCGCTTTGGTGATTTGGCGCTCGGCCACGTCGAGGTACTTCTCGGCCGCCTCGGGATCCCCCAGGGAGCGACGCAGCATGTAGTGGGCGTTCACCACGGCGCCGAGCGGGCTGCGCATCTCGTGACCCACCACGGTGGTCATCTGGCCCATGGCCGAGAAGCGTTCGCTGCGTACCAGGGCCTCCTGCGAGGCCAACAGGGCAGCAGTGCTCTCTTTGACCAGAACGTCGGCGTATCGCTGACGGCGATTGAGGATCTCGATGATGCATGCGAAGGCTATGGCCAGGGCCAGGCCGCAAACGAGCACGACGAGTGGCGCCGCGTTGGGGAACCCACCAGCCAACGGGGTACGGGCGGTAGCCACCAACCACCACGTGCCCGAGCCGATACTGACAGGAACTTCCGACCGTTCTCCGGTGATGGGCAGGGCATGCGTGTTGGACAGAACGAGGAAACGGGACTCCTGTGTCCGAGTGGCGTAGACGGCCGCCCGCAGAGCCCGGAAAGGCGCCGCTTGGCTGGCGGAAATGGCAATGAACGGATCGATGTGAAGTTCTTCGTAGAGGGCCGTGCCCACGGGCACCAGGGGAGGACCTATGGCCAGGCCGAAGCTCGACAGGTGACCGTCGTAGAACACCGGACCGGGAGAAGCCTTGGCTCCGGCGCGACTCAACGTCGTGGCAATGGGCCCGTCGAGGACCTCCCCGGTGGAGAACCCGGACCCGACCACGGCCGAAGCCACGTAATTCGAGTCTTCTCTCCGGGCCAGGACGAAGGTGGATTGGATGCCGGCGAGTTGTCGCGCCTGGACCACGAAGCCAGGAGTCGAATCACCGTCCTGTGCCACGCTCGGAACGAGCGAGTCGAGAGAGGCTGTGAGGTTGGCGGCCAGGGAAGAGACGTACTCAGAGGCCTGCGTCGTGTCGTTCTTCAACAGCGCCTCGTTCTGCAGGTCGACGCTGTGGGCGGCGAACACGTAGCCGAGGACGGCGGCTGCGGCGAGGAAGAGGGCGCATGCCAGGGCGAAAGGGGATACCCTCCATCTGACACTCCCCATTTCGCCTCCGCCAAGGTCATGACACGGCCCCGTGTGTGAGTCGCTCTCCATCCTGTATTCGCTACGCGCTGTCGTTACGCGCTGGCGCCGACTCATGGTACCGGTCCCGCCCTGACAACGATGGCGCGCCATCGATCATCGGCGACATCCGAGTTTCGTGGAAACAGCTGTTGGCGCTTCTCTGACAGGTAATTTCACGTGGCGTCGTTTAGGTGGAATCCCGCGAGACGGAAAAAAGCGCGGCTCTGGGTCGGCGTCGGCACCGTGACACGAGGCCGGTTTCGACGCCGCGTCGTGGGCGCCGTTGACGCGGGCGTTGCCGGTCGGTCTCGACGACTCGTCGGCAAGACGTCGTCAGTGGGCGCCACCCGGTGCGCGGATCCCGCCCCGGCTCCGGTCGCCATCGGCGGCGGCCCTCACTGTCGCTTCGACCGTCCGACGGTCACACCACCACCAGGTGGAAGGTCGATCTCCCGGCCTCGGTCGTATTGCTAGGTGAATTCACCTAGAAATCCATAGGTGTTCTTCCGCTGGGCCATTCCGTGACGCCGTCATAACCTTTCCAACGCCGGGACACGGCGGCGACAACGGCTGGTTTCCGCTACTTGACGGGGGAGGAATGGGGAGCCACACAGGGAGACTTCGGATGTTGTTGGCGCGCGCGTCGGTCCTCATCGTGGTCATCGGAGCGATGTCCGTCATGGGCGTCGTGGACGCCACCGACGCCCACGGTTCGACCGTCCTGCTCAGCATCACTGTGACGCCCACGGCCGCCTCCATCGCCGACGGTGCCACCCAGCAGTTCACCGCCACCGGCAATTACCTGGGCGGGAGCACCGCCAACCTGACCGACACCGTCACGTGGTCGTCGTCGGACACCTCGGTGGCCACCGTGTCCAACACCAGCGGTTCGCAGGGGCTGGCCACGGGCACGGGCACAGGCGCCGTCACCATCACGGCCAAGGACACCGCCGCCCTCATCGACGGCACCGCCGCCCTCACCGTCACCCCGGCGGTGCTGGTGGCCATCACCGTGGCCCCGACGGCATCGTCGGTGGCCGAGGGTGACACCCAGCAGTTCAGCGCCACCGGCGTCTACTCCGACG
>JASHZK010000400.1 GCA_030042575.1 Acidimicrobiales bacterium | reverse complement strand
GCCTCGAGGGCCTCCGCCACCTGGTCGGCGTCGTCGCACTCCACCTCGACCAGCCGTCCCGGCCAGCGGTGGCGAGCCCGGGCCACGGCCGCGGCGATGGACATACCGGTCAGGTGGTTGTCCTTGACCAAGGCGGCGTCGGACAGGCTGCCGCGATGGTTGAAGCCGCCGCCGGCCCGCACCGCCGCCTTCTCCAGTGCCCGCAACCCCGGGGTGGTCTTGCGGGTGTCGAGCACCCGGGTGGAGATGTTGGCCTGCGCCACGGCGTCGACGAAGTGCCGGGTGAGGGTGGCCACGCCCGACAGGTGGCAGAGGAAATTGAGAGCGGTGCGTTCGGCGGTCAGGATCGACGCCAGTGCGCCTCGCACTTCGCCCACCAGCGCGCCCGGCTCCAGGGCGGAACCGTCGGGCATGTGCCAGTGCACCTCGAGGCTCTGATCGACCTGGGCGAAGGCCTCCCGGGCGCACGCCCCGCCGGCCACCACTCCCGGCTGGCGGGAGCGCACCGCCGCCCGGGCCCGGGCGTCGACCGGGAGGAGGGCGGCGGTGATGTCGCCCAGGGGCCCGAGGTCCTCGGCCAGCGCGTCGGCCACCGCCCGGCGCACGGCCTCGGGCCGCGGGTCGAGTAGCTGGTCGTCGTTCACGGCGAAGCCGGGGTGCCGTGGACGAGTCGGCAGCGCCAGGCCCGATCCGTCTCGGGGTGGTCGCGGCGGGCGTGGGCTCCCCGGGTCTCGACACGGGCCATCGCCGCCTCGAGCAGGGCCCGGGCCAGGACCCCCAGGTTGGCCAGCTCGCCCGCCTCCCGGCCGTCGCCCGAGCCCGTGGAGGCGACCTCCTCCACCACCGCCCGGGCCTTCTCGAGCGACGGGACCGAGCGCAGCACGCCGGCGCCTTCGGTCATGGCCCGCTGCAAGCGCTCCCGACGTTTGGAGAGATCGGCGCACTCGGGCTCCGGGCCCCCGGCGCTTTGGCTTCGGGCGCTCGCAGGCAAGCGGCGCCAGGGGATCGCGGCCGCCGCCGCGTCACCGGCCGCGCCGCCCATGGCGCCGTCGAAGCGGGGACCGAGGCGCCCGCTCTCGACGGCCTCGGCCAGCCGGGCCCCGAACACCATCCCCTCGAGCAGCGAATTGGAGGCCAGCCGGTTGGCGCCGTGCACCCCGGTGCAGGCCGCCTCGCCGGCCGCCCACAAGCCGGGGAGGGCACTGGCCCCGTCGAGATCGGTGAGCACCCCGCCGCAGAGGTAGTGGGCGGCCGGGGCGATGGGCAGCCAGTCGGTGGCGGGATCGAGCCCGGCCTCCTCCAGGGAAGCCGCCAGCGTGGGGAAGCGCTGGCCGAAGGCCTCCAGGGCGGTGGCGTCCAGCCACAGGTGGTGGACGTGCTGCTCGGCCATGCGCGCCGCCACGGCCCGGCTGACGACGTCGCGCGGTTGCAGCTCGTCGACGAAACGATCGCCCTGGGCGTCGCGCAGCAGTGCTCCGTGGCCGCGCAACGCCTCCGACAGGAGCGGCCGGGGCATGGCCGGGTGGTGCAGGGCGGTGGGATGGAACTGCACGAACTCGACGTCGGCCACGGGGACCCCGGCCCGCAAGGCCATGGCGATGCCGTCGCCGGTGGCGGCGGTGGGATTGGTGGTGACCGCATACAGCTGCCCGGCCCCCCCGGTGGCCAGCACGACGTGGTCGGCCCGCACCCGGCGGCGGGTTCCTTCGGCGTCGAGGGCGTCCACCCCCACGCACCGTCCGTGCTCGACCACCAGGTCGAGGGCGAACCAGCGCTCGAGCACGGCGGTGGCGGTGCGGGCCACGGCCGCCACCAGGGCCCGTTCCACCTCGGCTCCGGTGGCCGCCCCCCCGGCGTGCAGCACGCGGGCTTCGGAATGCCCACCTTCGCGCGCCAGCGACAGGCCACCGCTTGCCGCCCGGTCGAACACCGCCCCCATGGCGATGAGCTGACGGACCCGGTCCGGTCCCTCTCCGACCAGGACCCGGACCGCTTCGGGGTCGCACAGTCCAGCCCCGGCAGCCAGGGTGTCGGCCATGTGGAGGTCGGTCGAGTCCTCGTCACCGCCCAGCACGGCGGCCACCCCTCCCTGGGCCCAGCGCGTGGCCGACTGCGACAGCTCCCCCTTGGTCAGCACCCCCACCCGCATGCCGGGCACCTCGGCCAGGCGCACCACAGCCGAAAGACCGGCCACCCCCGAGCCCAGCACCAGGACGTCGAGTTGCCGATGGACACCGTCCACGGCAGCGGCGCCGGGAAGGCTCAAGCGGACACGGCCCGGCGCAGCTCGGCGTCCACTCTGGCCGCGTCCTCGTCGACGGGAGCGTTGGTGCCGTCGACGTGGACGATGCGGGGGACGAAGTCCTCGAGCTCGGCCTCTTCGTAGTCGGCGTAGGTGATCACGATCACTTTGTCGCCCCGGTGCACGAGACGGGCGGCCGCCCCGTTCAGGCAGACCTCACCCGGATTGCCCACGATGGCGTACGTCTCGAAGCGAGCTCCGTTGTCGATGTCGAGAACCGCCACCTGCTCCCACTGGCGGACGTCGGCCAGGGACATGAGCTCCGGGTCGAGACTGATGGAACCGACGTAGTCCAAGTTGGCGTCGGTCACCGTGGCCCGGTGGATCTTGGACTTCATCATGCGCCTCCGCATGGCCTCAACGCTCCTTGTCGCCGTGGGCCAAGACCAAGGCCCGTTGGTGATCTCCCCGAGGATCCCGCCGGGGGCACCACCGCTCCCCCGACGGCTCGAGCACGATCCCGTCGTTGTCGATGAGCCGCACCCCCTCCACCTCGGCCGCCACCAACAGGCGCAGGGCGCCGCCGAGCACGGCCGGCACCTCCAGGGTGCGGGCATCGACCACCTCGGCATAGTCGGGGCGCACCGCGACGTCGGCGCACAGCTCCTGCCACATGGCGGCGCGGACCTGCTCCGGACGGCGCCGGCCTGAGCCCAGGTCGGCCAGCCCGGCGTCGAGGGCCCGGCGCAGGGCGAGGGCCGCCCGCCGCCCGTCAGGACCGAGGCGGCTGTTGCGGCTGGAGAGAGCCAGTCCGTCGGGTTGGCGGACGGTGGGGCAACCCACCACCTCCACGGGCAGGTCGAGATCGGCCACCAGGGTGCGCACCACGGCCAACTGCTGGAAATCCTTCTCGCCGAAGTAGGCCCGGCACCGACCGGCCAGGGCGAAGAGCTTGGCCACCACCGTGGCCACGGCGTCGAAGTGCCCCGGACGCGCCGCTCCTTCGAACCGGTCGCTCACCCCCGACACGTGCACGGTGGTGGCCGGCAGCCGGGGGAAGCCCGGGTAGATCTCCTCCACGCCCGGGGCGAAGACGAAGCGGGCGCCCGCCGCCGCGGCCAGGGCCAGGTCGCCGGGGAGGTCACGCCGGTAGGCGGCCAGGTCGGCGGGGTCGTCGAACTGCAGGGGGTTGACGAAGATGGTCACCGCCACCGTGTCGCACTCGGCCGCCGCCCGTTCGACGAGGGCGGCATGCCCGGCGTGGAGCGCACCCATCGTGGGCACCAGCCCCACGCGGCGGCCTCGGGCCCGCTCGCCGTCCAAGGCGGCGGCGAAGGTGCGGGCCTGGCGCAGGACCACGGGCTCGGCCACGGTCGGGGGCTCCCCGTGCGACGCCACCGGACGCCGGGCACGTCGGGGGGCCGAGCGGGCCAGCCGGCGAGCCAGCTCCACCCCGGCGTCGTAGCCGGCGAGCTCCTCGGGATCGAGCACGGCCCGGTGCTGGGCGATGGTGGCCTCGTCTCCCCGGGCGGCCGGCCCCGTCAGGGCGGCCGCAGGACCGAGCTCGGCCACGTCGACCAGGGCGGCCCGGGCCAAGGACACGAAGGCGTCGAGCTCGAGCCCGGCGGCGGCGGCCACCCGCTCGACCTGGCCCATGAGCGCCACCACGTGGTTGGCGGCCATGCAGGCCGCGGCGTGATAGGCGCCGCGCCTGGCGTCGTCGACCGCCATGACCCGCCCCTCGAGCAGCTCGGCCACGGTGGCGGCCATGGGATCCCCGGCCACGGCGAAGGTGATCCCGCTGCGCAGGCGGACACGGCCCACTTCGGGCGAGGGCAGAGGGGCGAGGGGGTGCAGGGCGGCCCGCCGGGGATGCGGATCGAGCACGTCGAGCCCCAGGGCCCCCGAAAGGTGGAGGACCACGGTGGCGGCGACGGGGACCACGGCGGCGGCGGCCGAGGCCACCTGCGCATCGGGAGTGGCCAGGACGAGCAGGTCGACGCCCTCGGCGGCCGACGAGAGATCGTCGTGGCGGGTCAGAAGCGGGCGGACGTCACAGCCGGCGTCGACCAGGGCGCCGGCCAGCGAACGGCCGGCACGGCCGGGGCCGACGATGCGGACAGAAAGCAACCGGACCCCTTTCTGCGCTCCAGCCCCGGGTGGGTGCCGGTCGCGTCAGGTGATCGGATCAGTGTCGGTCAGTCTACCCAGACGCTCGACCGAACCACCAGATCGCTCCAGGGCAGCGGGCTCCACCAACTCCGGGGCCAGTTCGGCCAGCGGCGCCAGGACGAAGCGGCGCTCCCACATCCTGGCATGGGGCACCACCAGATCCGGCTCGTCGACCTCGACGGACCCCACCAGGAGCACGTCCACGTCCAAGGTGCGGGGGCCGTGGCGCACCGTGCGTACCCGCCCCGCTTCGGCTTCGAGCCGGCGGCCGAGCTCCAGCAACTGCCGCGGGGGACGCTCGGTCTCGAGCTCCACGACCAGGTTCAGGTATGGAAGCTGGCCGGGCGGCCCACCGAGGGCCTCCGTCTCGTACAGCGAGGACACCGCCACGAGGTCGCCGGTGTCCGCCAGGGCGGACAGGGCGCGCCGCAGGTGGCCCCGGCGGTCCCCCAGGTTGGACCCCAGTCCGAGGAAGGCGCGCACGTCGCCGTCGTCGGGGAGAGCCCGCTCAGTAGCGGGCGCG
>JASHZK010000399.1 GCA_030042575.1 Acidimicrobiales bacterium | reverse complement strand
CCACCAGGGGCACCTGGGGATCCATCCGCCAGGCCGAGGAATTGTCGATGACCACCGCCCCCGAGGCGGCCAGCCGCGGTGCCAGGTCCCGGGAGGCAGCCGCCCCGATGGATATGAGCGCGACGTCGAGCCCGGCGTCGGGGGCGGTCCTGGCGTCCTCCACCACCAGTTCGCCGCCAAAAGCCGAGTCACCCGCCGCACCCGCCGCGCCCGCCCAGGGCAGGCGGCGACCCACCGAGCGGGGAGATGCGAAGAACCGCACCTCGTCGGCAGGAAAGGCACGCTGGGCCAGCACGGCCCGCATGACCGTTCCAACCTGGCCTGTGGCCCCCACGACGCCCACGCGCATGAGGAAATCCTACGGGCTCCTCGGCCTGCGGCGGAACGGACCCCGGACTACGAGCCGAGCTCGAAGGCGTCGTGCAGGGCCCGCACCGCATCCTCCACCCGGTCGGCGCGCACCACGCAGGAGATGCGAATGGCAGAGGTCGAGATCATCTCGATGTTGACCCCCTGCTCGGCCAGCGTCTCGAACATGGTGGCCGACACTCCAGGGTGCGTCCGCATGCCCGCCCCCACGAGCGACACCTTGGCGATGTCGCTGTCGGCCAGGACCTCGGAGGCCCCGATCTCCGGAAGCAGGCCCCGGGTCACCTCCAGACTGGGGGCGAGGTCGTCCCTGGGCACCGTGAACGAGATGTCGGTCGTCCCGTGCACCGAGACGTTCTGCACGATGGTGTCGACGTTCACGTGACGGTCGGCCAGGGCCCGAAAGATGCGGGCGGCGATCCCCGGCTTGTCGGGAACCCCGGTGAGGGTCACCTTGGCCTCCGAGGTGTCGTGGGTGACAGCGGTG
The DNA here is from genome assembly GCA_030042575.1 of Acidimicrobiales bacterium. GTDB lineage: Bacteria > Actinomycetota > Acidimicrobiia > Acidimicrobiales > UBA8190 > UBA8190. The sequence goes on along the minus strand of JASHZK010000399.1, from coordinate 2,274 downwards.
ACGACGGCCTCCTCCATTGACGGATCCTCCTCGACGACCCAGGTCCCCGGTTCCCAGGTGAAGCTCGATCGAACGTGTAACGGCACGTGGTGGTTGCGGGCGAACTCCACCGAGCGCAAGGCCAGGACCCGGCCACCGCTGGCGGAGACGTCGAGCATCTCCTCGAAGCTCACCTTCCCTATGCGCTTGGCCCAGGGCACGATCCGGGGATCGGCGGTGAACACCCCCGAGACGTCGGTGTAGATCTCGCACACCTCCGCCCCCATGGTGGCGGCCAGGGCCACGGCGGTGGTGTCGGAGCCACCCCGGCCCAAGGTGGTCACGTCGCGGTCGGTGGAGACGCCCTGGAAGCCGGCCACCACCGGCACCCGGCCCTCGGCCAGCGCCTGGCGCAGCCGGTCACCGCGCACCTCGATGATCTTGGCCTTGGTGTGGGTGTTGTCGGTGATGATCCCGGCCTGGCTGCCGGTGAAGGACACGGCATCGACCCCTTGGTCGGCCAGGGCCATGACCAGCAGGGCCATGGACACCCGCTCGCCGGCCGTGAGCAGCATGTCCAGCTCGCGCGGCGGCTGCACATGGCTCACGTCACCGGCCAGGCGCAACAGATCGTCGGTGGTCTTGCCCATGGCGCTCACCACCGCCACCACCTGGTGGCCGTTGCGCCGGGTCCTGACGACGTGGTCGGCCACGGCCCGGATGCGATCGGCATCGCTCACCGAGGTGCCGCCGAACTTCTGGACGACCAGGGGCATGGGCCAAGACGCTACTTGGCCCTACTCGGCCCGAGGCGACCCGCCGGGTGACGAAGGGGGACTGCGACAAGACGGTAGGGTGACCGCCCGTGCCCAGTCCCAAACGAGACAGAAAGCGGGCGGCCCGCCAGGCGCGGCTGGCCGCCCTGGAGCGCCGCAAGCGCCGGCGTGCCAACCTCCGGCGCACCCTGGTCATCCTGGTGCTGCTCGCCGTCGCCGCCGGCATCTACGCCATCGTCCGGCCCACCTCCAAGTCCGGTCACAGCGCCGCCAAGACGACCACCACCACAGCGCCGTTCACGGGCACCGGAACCTCGACCACCACCACGGTGAGCCTGGCCGGGGACACCACCTCGGCCAACTGCCCGAGCCCCTACACCGCCACCACGCCGAAGCTCGTCAAGCCCTCGTGGTCGTCACCGCCGCCCATGATCATCAACACGGCGGCGACCTACACGGCCAAGGTGACCACGGACGTGGGCAGCTTCACCATCGCCCTCGACACCAAGGCGGCGCCCAAGACGGTGAACAACTTCGTGTTCCTGGCCGAGAACCACTTCTACGACTGTGTCGTCTTCCATCGGGTCATCACCGACTTCATGGACCAGACCGGAGACCCCACGGGGACGGGGTCGGGCGGGCCCGGCTACCAGTTCGCCAACGAGAACGCGCCGTCGAGCTACAAGACCGGCGAGGTGGCCATGGCCAACTCCGGTGGCACCGACACCAACGGAAGCCAGTTCTTCATCCTGGTGGCGCCCTACACGCCGCCCAGTGGGGACTCGTACTCGGTGTTCGGCCAGGTGACCTCGGGGATGTCGGTGGTGGACAAGATCAACGACGCCGGGAGCTCGACCGGCACGCCCACCACGTTGCACCGCATGATCTCGGTGGTCATCTCCGAGTCTTGACCCGCCGCCCCCCGCACGTTCCGTGAACACCCAAGCGCCGATCACCGCCATTGCGGCGCACGAAAGGACGAACCCGTGACCGTTCCCCTCCCCGAGCCCGACGGCTCGAGCCCGAAGCGCCGTGAGTTCGACGCCGAGCCCCCCGTGTGCATCGATCCGGCCAAGCGCTACACGGCCGAGATGGTGACCTCCAAGGGCACCATGCGAATCTCCCTCGATCCGCTGGCCGCGCCCCGCGCCGTGAACAGCTTCGTCTTCCTGGCCCGCTACCACTTCTTCGACGGCATCGTCTTCCACCGGATCATCCCCGGCTTCGTCCTTCAGGGAGGTGACCCCACCGGCACCGGCACGGGCGGGCCCGGCTACCGCTTCGCCGACGAGCTGCCGGCCCCGGGGCGTTACGAGCTCGGGTCGCTGGCCATGGCCAACGCCGGCCCCGACACCAACGGCAGCCAGTTCTTCGTCATCTCCGGCCCCGACGGAGTGCGCCTGCCCCCCAGCTACTCGCTGTTCGGCAAGGTCGTCTCCGGCCTCGACGTGGTGGCGGCCATCGACGGCGTCGGCACCAAATCGGGAAAGCCCAAGGAGAAGGTCACCATCGAGTCGGT
>JASHZK010000398.1 GCA_030042575.1 Acidimicrobiales bacterium | reverse complement strand
CACTGGTCACGCAGGGTGCGACGCAGCACCTTTCCCGAAGGAAGCCTCGGGATGGCGTCCACCACCAGCACGTGGCGCAGCTGCTTGTAATTGGCCAGGGTGGCGGCCACCAGGCGCTCGAGCTCGCCCCTGTCGACGGGCACAGCCGGGTCGAGTTGGACGGCGGCCACCGGAACCTCGCCGGCGCGCTCGTCGGGGATGCCGAACACGGCGCAGTCGAGCACCGCCGCGTGCCCGAGCAGCACCGCCTCGATCTCGGCCGGGGCCACTTGGAAGCCGCTGACCTTGATCATCTCCTTGAGCCGGTCGGTGAGGTGCACCCAACCCTCGGGTTCCAGGTAGCCGACGTCGCCGGTGCGATACCAGCCGCCCAACATCGACTCGGCGGTAGCGCTGTCGGGCAGGTATCCGGCCATGCACGACGGGCTGCGTACCTGGATCTCGCCGATACCCCCGGCGGGGAGCACGTCACCGGTGTCGATGTCGACGACACGGAGCTCGACTCCGGCAGGAGGCAGCCCGGCCGAGTCGAGCCGCCACCGGTCGGGGCGGTGCACCGGGTTGGCGGCGATCACCGGGACCTCGCTGGCGCCGTAAGCCGGAAGCCAGCGCACGCCGGTGCGAGCGGTGACCACCCGGGCCACGCCCTCGGCCACCGGCGTCGCCCCCCACATGATGTACCGCAACGAGGAGAGGTCGTAATCCTCGAGGTGTGGATGGTTGGCCATGGCCAGAGCGATGGGCGCCACCGCCATCTCGAGGGTGATGCCGTCGCCCTCGATGCTGCGCAGTACCTCGTCGAGGTCGAAGCGCCGATGGAGGCGCACGGTGGCGCCGGCGGACATGGCAGCGAGCAGGTTCAAGAGCCCCAGGATGTGCGAGGGCGGCGTGGCGATCTGGAACCGGTCGTCGCCACCGAGGCCGAGCGCGGCGCACCAGTGGGCGGTGGCGTGCCCGATGGAGTCATGGGTGTGACGCACCGCCTTGGGCAGGCCGGTGGTACCCGAGCTGAACACGAGGACGGCTTCGTCGTCGCCGGCGATCTCCGCCGCCTGGGGAGGATCTGGCCTCGATGCCAGACCCGGTAGGGCCCTGTCGTCCAGGTCGGTCACGCCGCCGGCCCCGAGGTGGGGGGAGAGGAGTGCCAGCCCGTCGGCGTCGCACAAGGCGTGGACGGGCTCGGTCAGCTCCACGGCCGCGCTGACCTCGGCCGCCTTCCACGCCGGGCTGACGAGCACACTGGCCGCTCCGAGCTTGCTCACGGCATGGACGGCCACCACGAACTCGGCCCGGTTGGCCATGAGGACCGCCACCCGCTGGCCATGGCCGACACCGGCGCCCGACAGGTGGTGGGCCAAGCCGTTGGCCCGGCGGTCGAGCTCGGCGAAGGTCCAGGAGCGGTCGGCACAATGGACGGCCGGCCGTTCGCCCAGCTCGCCGGCGGCCCGCGCCAGTCCCGCGTGCATCGGCCCTAGCGCCATCGGAGAACATTATTCTCGCTGGTGAAGACGGGAGTCAACACGAGCCGCTTGTCGTCTTCTCACCTGCTCGCCGGCGCAAGACGTCCTTCTCCACCTTGCCGGAGGCGTTGACAGGCAGCTCCTCGACGATCTCCACGAAGCGGGGCGCTTTGTAATTCGCCATGCGTGGGCGGGACCACTCGACCAGCTCCGACGGGACCAGCGCCGCCCCGGGGCGGGGCACCACGAAGGCCACGGGAACCTCGCCCAGCCGCTCGTCGGCGATCCCCACCACGGCCACCGTTGCCACCGCCGGGTGCTCGAGGAGATAGTTCTCGACCTCGGCCGGATACACGTTGAACCCACCCACGATGATCATGTCCTTGGATCGCCCCACGATGCGCAGGCACCCCCGTTCGTCGAGCACACCCAGGTCGCCGGTGTGCAGCCACCCGTCGTCGGTGAAGGCGGTTCGCGTCGCCTCCGGGTCGTCCAGGTAGTGGGACATCACGCTGCCCCCGCGCACGAGGATCTCGCCTGGTTCGCCGGCGGGCAGGGACAGGCCCTTTTCGTCGCCGATGCGCAACTCGAATCCTGGCCGGGGCCGGCCCACGGTGGTGGCGACGGTGACCTCGTCGTCCTCGGGTGAGGTGGCGGTGACCGTACCGGCCTCGGTGAGACCGTAGCCGGTGAGGACGAGCCCGAAAGGCAGCTCGTGGCGCAGGCGCCCGATGAGCTCCACGGGGATGTCCGCTGCTCCCGTCACCGCCAGGCGCAGGCTCGAGAGATCGTGGGCGTGGCGGGCGGGGTGGTCGAGGATCGACTGGTAGAGAGTCGGGGCCCCTGGAAGCACGGTGACGCGCTCGGCTTCCACCCGGGCCAGCACCGCCTCCACGTCGAAGGTCGCCTGGGGAAGCATGGTGGCTCCCGCTGCCACCGACGCCAGGATGCCGGCTTTGAGCCCGAACATGTGGAAGAACGGGTTGACCATGAGGTAGCGGTCGCCGGCCCGCAGGCCGGTCATCTCCACCCAGTCGGTGCCGACGCGCAGTGTCCGGACGTGGGTCTGAACCACCCCCTTGGGCACACCGGTGGTTCCCGAGGTGAAGAGGATGTCGGAGAGGTCGTCGGAGCCCAGGAGGGCGGTCCGCCGGTCGGCTTCGGCACCAGCGCGGTCCGTGGCCAGAGCGAGGAATTCGGACCACGACGTGGCGCCCGCCGGCACCGCGCCGTGGGCCACCACGATGGCACCCAGGTCGGGGAGCTCGACGCCGGCGCCCCGGAGGAGCTCCACATAGTCGGTGTCCAAGAAGTCGGTCACCGTCACGAGCAAGCGGGCCCGGCTCCGGCGCAGCACATCGGCGGCCTCTCTGCCCCGAAAGCGCGTGTTCACCGGCACCACCACGCACCCGGCCAGCCACGTTCCCAAGGCGGCGACCACCCACTGGGCGCAATTGAAGGCCCAGATGCCGACCCGGTCGCCGGGATCGAGGCCCGAGGCGACAACGGCGGCGCCGAACGTGCGCCCGGCATCCGCCAGAGCCGGGTAGGACAGCCGGGTGTCTCCGTCGACGATGGCCGTCGTGGCCTGGTGCTCGGCTGCGGCCGAGCGCAACAGGGCAGGGATCGTCCCCCGGTCCTCGGTCATGGCGCAGCGGCGGCGTCCATGTCCATGAGCCGGGCCAGGTTGCCGCCCATGATCTTGCGCACGGAGGAGTCGTCGAGACCCTTCAGCTCCTCCATGTAGGTCACCGGGTCGCCCAGACCTTCGGGGTGCGGGTAGTCGGAGCCGAAGAGCACCCGCTCGACACCGATGACGGCGGCCAGATCAGCCAAGTCCTCTTCCCAGAACGGGCTGACGTGGATCTGGCGCTTGATCACGACGACCGGGTCCTCGGCAAAGTCCTGGGGCATCTTCTCGTAGATGTCGGCCATGCGGTCCAGGAGGGGCGCCACCCACGAGCTCCCGTTCTCGATGACCGCCACCTTGAGCTGGGGAAAGCGCGACAAGGCCCCATGGCATACCAGCGCCGACACGGCGTCCTCGATGGGGCGCCAGGCCTGGAGCATGCGGAAGGCCTCGGGCTTGAAGGGCAGCATCTCGACCTCGGCGCCCATCCAGTCGTTGGCGTATCGCTCGTAGCCGCTGTCAGAGGAGTGCATGGCTACGAGGAGGTCTTCTTCCACCACCTTCTCCCAGAACGGGTCGAACTCGGGGAGGCCGAACGACCGCGAGCCCCGGAAGCCGGGCACCGGCGCCGGGCGGACGAGCACGGCCTTGGCTCCCCGCTCCACCACCCAGTCGAGCTCCTCGAGGGCCTTCTCCACGATGGGAAGCGTGATGATCGGGGTGGTGAAGATGCGGCCGGCATAATCGAATTGCCATGTCTCGTACAGCCACTGGTTGAGGGCGTGGATGACGACGTGAATGAGCTCGGGATCGTCACGCATCCGCTCCTCCACCAAGCTGGCCAGAGTGGGGAACATGAGGGTGCGGTCGAGGCCCTGCTCGTCCATGATCTCGAGACGCGGTCCCGGCTCCCGCCAGCCTGAGATGCAGCGAACGGGCTCGCCGTAGATCTCCCGCCGGCTGCGGCCCTCAGGGTTGCCACGCCGGTAGTAGTCCTCCTGGGCCCCGGGCCGGGCCACGACGTCGAAGGTGGGGTTGGGGATGAATTCGCTGATCTGGCCCCGGACCACGATCTTGGTCCGCCCCCGCACGTCGACGTAGTCGATGACCCCCCGGTAGGGATGGGGCAGGAACTTGGTCAGCGCATCGGTGGTCTCGTAGAGGTGGTTGTCGGCGTCGAACACGGGGATGCCGAGCGATCGATCAGACACGGCCCACCTCCTGTCCTCCACCGATCTGTCTGATAACAGGCCTCTTTGCCATTGAGAATACCGTTTTCCTCCTAACTGCCGCCAGGGCGGGCGGCGAAAGGGGAAGGGGGCACGGCAGCCAGGTCGTCGTCGAGCTCGATGGCGAAGGCCCCGAACACCATGGCCAGCAGATCGTAGGCCCCCACCGTGAAGACGAGGTCCATGGCCTGTTCGGTGGTGAGCGATCCGGCGAGCGCCTCCCAGGTCTCCTCCGACAGCGCGGCGGTCGCCACCAGCTCGTCGACGGCCCGCAGCAGTGCGGCATCGCTCGGTTGCCACCGGGACGCCTCGGGGCCCTCGGAAACGGCGGCCAGCTCCTCCCCGCTGATCCCGACGTCGCCGGCCAGCACGGCGTGCTGGCGCCATTCGTACTCGGCGCGCCGCAGAGCGGCGACCCGCAACACCGCTAGCTCCCGCTGGCGTTCGCTCAAGGTGGTCGAGAACAGCACGTGCCCGTTCAACACCAGGTAGGCCCCCGCCAGGGCGGGATGGTGGGCCAGGGTGCCGAGGAGGTTGAGGCCCTTGGGCCGGCCCCGGCGCGGCGGCGCCGGGTGGCGGGCGTGGTCGGGCCGCAGGACGGCCAGGGCCTCGCCCATCTGGGGCGGCCACTGCCCCGGTGGTATCGGAGCGATCCGGGACAACTCAGGTGTTCCGCCCGCCGTTGACTCCGATGACTTGGCCGGTGATGTAGCCGGCCTCGTCGCCTACCAGGAATGCACAGGCGGCGGCGATGTCCTCGGGCCGACCGGCTCGGCGCACCGGGGTCCGCGCCGCGTGCTCGTCCACGGTGCCACCGAGCAAACCCTCGGCTTCGGCGTGCCGCAGCATGGGGGTGTCGATGAAACCCGGCGGCACGGCGTTGACGG
>JASHZK010000397.1 GCA_030042575.1 Acidimicrobiales bacterium | reverse complement strand
CGCCCCCAGGCGTCGGACGAGCAGGGACAGGCTGGCGACGGTGTCGACAGCCGACATGTCGGGATCGCCCCGGCCTCCCAGCCGGCATTCGGCCAGCCGCCCTCCGGCCGGGCCGACGACGACGAACCGGCACCAGCGACGACGACGGTCTTGCACCATCATGTAAGACGCAGCCCAGCCGCCCTCTTCATCTTGGGCGGTCCAGCGACGATTTCCGTGACCTCCACCCGTCGTCACGACGACGCCATCGTGCCGAGAAAGGCAGCGACCATGACCAACCGGACCACCGCCCCGACCGGAGCCCCGTGCTGGGCCGATCTGTGGACCTCCGACGTGGAGGGCAGTCGCCGCTTCTACAGCGAGCTGCTCGGCTGGGAGGCGGGGGAGCCGAACCCCGACTTCGGCGGCTACTTCATGTTCGACCGCAAGGGCGTGCCCGTAGCCGGGGGCATGGGGGACATGGGCGACATGCCGGCGCAGAACACGTGGAAGGTCTACCTGGCCACCGACGACGTCGCCGGGCTGGTGAAGCGGGCGGAGGCCGAGGGCGCCCACATCGTCGTTCCTCCCGCGGCCGTGGCCGACCTGGGGATCCAAGCCGTGCTGACCGATCCCGCGGGCGCCGGCCTGGGAGCCTGGCAGCAGGGGACCTTCCCCGGCTTCACCGTCCTGGACGAGCCCGGGTCGCCGAGCTGGTTCGAACTGATGACCACCGATTACGACGGTGCCGTCGCCTTCTATGGCTCGGTTTTCGGCTGGGAGACGCAGACGCTCTCCGACACAGACGACTTCCGCTACACCGTGTTGCGCCCGGGAGGTGGGAGCGAGCTGGCCGGGATCATGGACGCCGGGGCCTTCGTTGCGCCCGGCGGGTCGTACTGGTCGGTGTACTGGGAGACCGAGGACGTGGACGCCAGCGTGGCCAAGCTGCGTTCGCTGGGCGGTGGCGTGACCCAGGAGGCCGCCGACACCCCCTACGGACGGATGGCGACCGTGACCGACCCGAGCGGAGCTGCCTTCAAGCTACGCCAGGGGCCCAATTCCTGACCGAGCACCGGGACGAGGGCTCCTGCGCCGTCAGGCGCCGTTCGAGCTCTGGTGAGTTGAGCGGCCCGTCCTCAAGCCGTCGCACACGACGCCGACCAGACGGCGGGCGACGTCGTCGGAGACACCCGAGCGCTCGAAGCTGCAGGCGCCCATCACGAGACCCATGACCTGCTCCATGGTCACGTCGTCGCGGACACCTCCGGCGTCGACGGCGCGCTGACGCAACCGGTCGAGAGACTGTTTGAGATACTGCGCCCGATCGACGCATCTCGACTTGAAATCGATTCCGGCTGCGGCCAGGGCGTCGAAAAGGTCGTGCTTGAGGGTGACCTCCTCGGCCATCCGAAGCAAAAAATCGAAAAAGGCCTCCGTGGCGTCGCCCTTCTCGACGTCGGCATCGGCCGCCGCGATCAGGTCGTCGAGCTTGTCGAGGACGATCGCCTCGAACAGCGCTTCTTTGGTGGGGAAATGGCGATAGAGCGTGCCCACCCCCACTCCGGCTCGCTCGGCCACCAGGTCCACCGGTGCCGAGATGCCGTCGCGGCCGAACACCTCCTCGGCTGCCTCGAGGATGCGGCGGCGATTGCGCTGGGCGTCGGCCCGAAGCTGGCGGTGGTCGGCCAGCTCTATCGGCGTCTCGGCTGCGTCTCGCTGTGGCACCTGCACGGCGGCCTGCCTCCGGCCCCTTGACAAACGGAACGATCGTTCCGTATAGTGTCCCATAAAACGGAACAACCGCTCCGATTATACCAGGCCGGACAGCCCAGTCGAGGCCACGGCAGGCAAGGATCCCCATGACCACCACCGCAGACGACACTCCGGTCCGAGGCAGCGCTCCAGCCAGACAAGACAGCGCCAAGCTCGATCCCAAGCGCTTCCGGGCCCTGGCCGTCATCGCCCTGGCTCAGCTGATGGTGGTCCTCGATGCCTCTGTGGTCATCATCGCCCTTCCGTCGGCCCAGCGTGCGCTGCACATCTCGGTGGACGACCGCCAATGGGTGGTCACCTGCTACACGCTGGCCTTCGGCACGCTCTTGCTTCTGGGTGGACGTATCGCCGACTACCTGGGACGTCGGCGGATGTTCATGTTCGGTCTCATCGGCTTCGCCGCCTCGTCGGCCCTTGGCGGGATGGCTCAGGACCCAGCCATGCTCTTCGGAGCCCGGGTGCTGCAGGGAGCCTTCGCCGCCGTGATGGCACCGGCCGCCCTCTCCCTGCTCAGCACCACCTTCACCGAGCCCAAGGAGCGGGCCCGGGCCTTCGGCGTGTACGGCGCCATCGCCGGGGGCGGGGCCGCCATCGGGCTCATCCTGGGAGGGACCCTGACGCAGTTCGCCTCCTGGCGCTGGACCTTGCTCATCAACGTGCCCATCGGCGTGTTCGCCGCCCTCGCCGCCCGTCGCGTCGTGCACGAGAGCCGCAGCCCCGCCGCCGGCGGCTATGACTTGATCGGTGCCACCACGGTGACCGGTGCGCTGTTCATGCTCGTCTACGGTTTCTCGACCGCCGGCACCGACGGGTGGGCTGCTCCCCTCACGGTGGCGCTGCTGTCAACGGCCGTCGTGGCCCTGGCCCTGTTCGTCGTGCTCGAGATGCGCTCTCCCCACCCGCTGTTCCCGATGCGGGTGGTGCTCGATCGCAATCGTGGTGGCGCCTTCCTGGCGTCGTTGCTGGTGGGATGCGCCATGTTGGGCACGTTCCTCTTCCTGACTTACTTCTTCCAGGGGACACTGCACTACTCGGTGTTGAAGACGGGCTTCGCCTTCCTTCCTTTCTCGGCCGGGATCATCGCCGGCGCCAGCATCTCCAGCCGGCTGCTCCCCAGGGTCGGGCCGCGCCCGCTCATGATGACGGGCCTGACAGTGGCGGCCCTGGGGCTTCTGCTGTTCACCCGGGTACAAGTGGGGAGCTCCTATCTCGCCCTGATGCTTCCGGCCGAGCTCGTCGTGAGTCTGGGAATGGGGACCACCTTCGTGCCCATGAGCTCCACCGCTCTGGTCAACGTGGACTTCAAGGACGCCGGTGTGGCCAGTGCCTTGGTGAACACCACCCAACAGGTGGGCAGCAGCCTGGGCACCGCCCTGCTCAACACGGTGGCGGCCAGCGCCACCGTGTCCTTCCTGGTGGCCCATGCCCATGTGCCCGGCGCAGCCCGCTTGGCGGCCGTGCACGGCTACACCACGGGGTTCTCCGTCAGTTTCAGCCTCCTCGCCGCCGCCGTCCTCGCTGTCGGCATCCTGGTCAGGGCCGGACGGGGTGACGGGTCGGAGGCGACCCCCGAATCCATCGAGACGGTGCTGGCCGTCGCCGAAGCAGAACTGCTCCCGGAGCCTCAGTCGGCTTGAGCGCCGAAGGGATCCCGGCGCGCCCGAGGCGCGGCCTTGCTCCGCCGTGTGCCGAGGGCTTTGCGAAGAGCGTCTCCGAGTTCTTCGGGGGTGAGCTTGCTCAGCGCCGAGGCGACGGCCGGGTCCTCGACGGTGACCGTGGATCCCCCAACGCGAATTTCCACCTGGGGAGGGAGAGGTGCGGCATCGCTGGTGTCGTCGACGGAGATGCCGGCCAGCGCAGCCTCCACAGCGTCTTTGGCCACCCCCAGCTGCTCGAGCGCCTGGCTGGCCGTGCACCGAGGATCCTCCAACATCGCCCACAGGAGATGACCGGTGGTGAGCAACCCCTTGCCGGCCAGCCCTCGAGCCCGGGCCGTAGCCTCGTGCACCGCCGGTGATCGTCCTGATTCTGCGCCGAATCCCTTCAGCAACTGCTCGATGGACGATCGCAAGAGTGCGGTGCCGACACCCGACACTGTGGCCAGCCAGTCGAGCTCCTCTTCCTCGGATTGGCGGACGAGGGCCAGCAGGAGGTGCTCTGTCCCGATGTAGTTGTGGCCCAGTTGCAGGGCCTCTCGGAGCGAGAGCTCGAGGGTCCTCTTCGCCTCGGGGCTGAAGGGGACCTTGGCCGCCATGGTGGCCTCGGCGCTGGAGGGGATCGCCTCGGCGAACTGCGCCCGGGCCACCTCCAGGCTCACCCCGTGCCGGGACAGGACCCTGGCGGCGACCCCGTCCCCCGGGAGCAGGCCCAGGAAGACGTGCTCGGGCCGGATGAAGCTGTGACCCAGTCTCCGCGCCTCCTCCTCGGAGACCACCAGGACCCGACGGGCCCGGGGGGTGAATCGTTCGAACACGGCACCATGGTAGACAGCCTGTCAAGAGCCTGATATTTGATAGGGTCAAGCACGGTGCCAGCGAACAGCGGGGAACCAGCCAGGGCCTGGGGCGAGGGTGCGAGCCACCCATGCGATCCACAGGAGCTCGAGGTCGACTGGGACGAGTTCCTCGCCCAGCTCGCCGACCAACCGCAGGAAGAGGGATGGGTCACTCTCGAAGAGGCGTCACGGGCATCGGGCTTGTCGCGATCCACCCTGCGTTCGTGGTACCGGTCGGGCAAGGTCGGCTCCCGCATGGTCGCCGGCGCCAACGGCCCGCAACGGATCGTTCCCCTTGAAGCCGTCATCGACCATGCCCTTCGATCGTTGCGCACTCGTCGCCAGCTCGAGCACGCGCGGTCCCTCGAGGCAGAGGTCGAGGCCTTGCGTGGACGGCTCGAGGTGATCGAGCGGCACTTGGGTCTGATCTGATCGCCGGGTGGCTACACCGGCACCACGTGATGCGCAGAAGGATTATGGACGAGTGGGCCGAGGAGCCAGGTAGCCGAGACCGGCTCGTCCCCGATGGTCGCTCATCTCCGTACAGGCGGCCCGCTTCCGAGTGGGCCGACCTCTGACCCCCAGCAAGGCTCTAAAGGGCTGGGCCAATCCGTCGACGGTCGAGGCCAGGGCCCGCTGGGCTTTGCTCTCACCTGTCTCCCCCTTCGACCGCAACGTCGCCACCGACACGGGCTCGGCGAACCCCTTGATCTGCAGGCGGTTCCTGGCCTCCACCACGACACCTGACGGCAACCGGAGTCCTTGCACGCTGGCGAGGACTTGATGAGGATCGGCGCGGTCGGTGAGTCGCGCCGCCAGGTTGACCGGGCGTCCGAGGTAGCTGTCGCCATCGAGGAGGAGAACGTCGCCACTGGCGATCCCCGCCCGGATGGGAAGCACGCCGGCGTCGAGATGGGTCTCGGCGATGGCGATCGTCGAGGTCACCAGCAGCTCACTGTCGTCGCCAACGAGCATCGCCCCGTCACCCAGCCACTTGTCGACCATGACGCTCGTGGCTGCAGCCGCCCACCGGACGGTGGCACGGAGCCGACTTACTTCCTCCGCGGCAGCGTCGTCGCCCTGCGCCTCGGCAAAGTCGCAGAACCCGCAAAGATCGACGAAGGCGAAACTCCGCCTCACCCGCCGGCAGGCGGCTTCGGAAACAAGCTGTGGCGAGTTCACTGGAATGCTCCCCGAACGTCGATCACGCAAGACGCCGAGCCTATGAGCCGTGAGTGACCGGTACCGGACCCCACGGTGAACAGGAGGTGAACGTTGTCCCGCTCAGAGAACAACAGGATGGCGAAGATCGTCGTTCGGACCGTGGTGGACGGAGCGGTGCACGGGCCTCCACGACCTGAAAAGGGGGCACGTCCTGTCGATCGGCGTGCCCCCTTTTGGGACTAGCGGAGGCGGTAGTGGCTCGGATGCCCCAGACGCTTTCCTCTGCCCAATCCGGGTTACCGGCTCCATGGAGAAGTGTACGGACAGCGGCCTCGCCTGCCAAGCGGTGTGACGATCAGTTCGACAACTGTTCATCTCGCCGTCACTCTTGGGGCTCTTCCTCGGCGAAATTGTCACACGCTGGCCCGTGCGGATCGAACCCGGAGCACGGGGATCACCGTCGCGGGCGGGATCGAGCGATTGCGCTTCATGGTGCGACACTACAAGGGCAATGGACGGTCAGCCGGTGGCCAGCTTCTCGAAATTCTCCCACAGGCGGGGCTCGCCGAAGTGCTCCCGCTGTGTGCGTGCCACCGGAGCCACCCGCGACCAGAATCCCTCTATCCACCACATGTCCATCACCAGGTCACGATCGAGAACACCCTGTTTGACGAAAGTACCGACCACTTCTCCGAAACCGAGCACCTTCTGGACGGAGGGGTCGTCGCCGCTGGCTGTGTCCGGGTCGAACTCGTCGGAGAGCACGGCCGGGAGAGCGTCGGGCAGGCCAAGTTCGGTGCCCCATCGAACGATCTGCATGACCAGGTTGGCGTCGTCGTAGGTAGCTGGCATGGATGACCTCCTCTGTCCTCGGGGCTCGCTGGTCACGTCCGGTGGCGACCCCTCTTTCACGGTAGACGTGTCGGGTGGGGACGACTCATCGGTCGAATCCGACCCGGGCCTCGATGGCCGGGCCCGAGCCCCGGGATCGGGGTGGTCCGTCAGTTGCCGAGGCGGATCACGGAGATCGGATGGGGAACCTCGGTGGCCTTCCACGACGAGCCGCCGTCTTCAGAAACGTGAACTTCGGGCCCGAAACCGATGACGACCCGGCCCTTCACGGCGTCGAGGTGTCCGGTGTCGATGTTGCCTGGGAACCATTCGGGCAGACCCTCGACACAGCGGGTGAACGGAGACCCGAGCCGTGCCCGGTACACGGCGCCGTGCTCTGTGAACGGACCGTCTGACGACGAAACGTATGCAGTGTCGCCGTCCATGGACACTGCCCGCAGGTAACGGTCTTGGAGTCCTTCGGTGCTCCAGGACCACGATCGCCCCTGGTCTTGGCTCCAGCCGATCCCGATAGCGGCGGCCACCGCTATCGATCCATGCTCCGCCCGCACTTCGTGGACGTCGGCCTCGGGTTCGATGACCTGGCGCCAACTCTCCCCCCGGTCGTCTGAATGCCACAGGCCGCCCACGTGGACGTTCACCCAGAGGTGTGCGCCGCTGCTGGCCACGGAGCGGGTATCGGGCGTCGGACCGGCGGGGTTCTCCCAATGGTCTCGACCGGGTACCTGCTCGAATGCGGCTACGTCCCGTAGGCGGGCGCCGACGACGGTGAGACGGGCGCCAGTTCGGCCTACGAGCACGGTGCCGTCGGCCAGGACAGCCAAGCTCTGGCCGTCGTCGGCGGGCAACTGGCCGACGGTCGTCACCTCTCGGTCATCCAGACGAATCACGACCCGGCCGTCCAGGAGCGCGTGCCAGCCCCCGGGGCCCGGCGCCAGGGCGGTGACCGCGTGTCCCTCTAGGAGGGTGCGGCCCGTGTCCAGGTCGAGAAGGGCCTGCTCCGTCCCCACGAGCAGCATCGAAAATCCAACCTATCCGCGGGCTCAGCCGGCGTGCCTCGGATCTGGTCCGTCCCCGTGAAGGTGGGGATGACGCAGAGGCCGGGGCACCGTGGCCCCGGCCTCTGCCTTGTGACTAGACGTTGTGGCTGGATCGGTCAGAGATCCAGAGGCGCCGATGGCTACAGATCGAGATCGGACCCTGACAGGTTGGCCACGATGTCCCCGTTGCCGACTGAGGTGTTGTCTGTCCAGACGCAGGCG
>JASHZK010000396.1 GCA_030042575.1 Acidimicrobiales bacterium | reverse complement strand
GCCAACGTCTCCCCCATCTCGGCATACCCACCGGGCCGCTGCCCCGGCCCCGAGGCCAGCTGGGGCAACCACTTGGCATAGAACGAGGCGGCGGAGCGGGCGCTCTTCACCTTGTCGGCCAGCTTGAGCTCGGGATCCACCAGCCCGCCGGCCACCGCCAGGTGCTGGTCGACGGCTTCTCGGGCGATGAGGAGCTTCATGATCTCGGTGGACCCTTCGAAGATTCGTCCGATGCGCAGGTCGCGCAGGATCTGCTCGGCGGGGATGGGAGCCTCGCCACGGGCCCGCAGTGACTCGGCCGTCTCGAAACCGCGACCTCCACGGATCTGTACCATCTCGTCCGCCACCGTCCAGGCCATCTCCGAGCAGAACAGCTTGGCCAGGGCGGCCTCGATGCGGATGTCGTTGCGTTCCTCGTCGGCCAGGAGACTGGAGAGCTCCACCACCGCATCCATGGCGTAGGTCAGCCCGGCGATGAAGGCGATTTTGTGGGCGATGGCCTCGTGCCGGCCGATGGGCACGCCCCACTGCACCCGCTCGTTCGACCATTCACGGGCGATCTTGAGCGACAGCTTGGCCGACGACGCGCACATGGCGGGGAGAGACAGGCGCCCGGTGTTCAAAGTGGTGAGCGCCACCCGCAGGCCGCGCCCGACACCGCCCACCACGTTCTCGGCCGGTACCCGGACGTTGTCGAACCGGGTCACGCCGTTCTCGATCCCCTTCAGTCCCATGAACTGGTTCCGGTGCAGCACGGTTATGCCCGGTGACTTGGCATCGACCACGAAAGCGGTGATGCCTCCTCGGCGGTCCGCTGAGGGAGGGACGACGGCCATGACGACCAACAGGTCGGCGATGACCCCGTTGGTGGTCCACAGCTTGGTCCCGTTGACGACGTAGGCGGTGCCGTCTTCGGTGGGAACAGCCGTGGCGCTCATGCGGGCGGGGTCACTGCCCACATCGGGCTCGGTGAGCAGGAAGGCGCTCACCTCGTCCTTGGCCACTCGCGGGAGAAACTTCTTCTTCTGCTCCTCGGTGCCGAAGAGCTTCAGGGGCTGCGGCACCCCGATGGACTGATGGGCGCTCAGGAGAGTGGACAGGGCGCTGTGAGCCGTGCCGGCCAGGGCCAGCGCCCGGTTGTAGTAGAGGTTGGACAGGCCCAGCCCGCCGTAGGTCTCGTCGACCTTCATCCCCAGGGCGCCCAGGTGGGCCAGGCCCTTCACGATGTGCTCGGGGATGCGCGCCTCGCGCTCGATCTGCAGAGGGTCGACCTCTTCCCGTAGGAAGGTCTCGAGCTTGGCCAAGAAGGGTTCGCCCTTGCGCTGGTGCTCGGCCGAAGGCCTGGGATGGGGGTGGATGAGGTCCAGGCGCAGGTGCCCGAGGAACAGCTCCTTGCCG
Organism: Acidimicrobiales bacterium; assembly: GCA_030042575.1. Classification (GTDB taxonomy): domain Bacteria; phylum Actinomycetota; class Acidimicrobiia; order Acidimicrobiales; family UBA8190; genus UBA8190. The sequence continues at coordinate 12,661 of JASHZK010000396.1, read as the reverse complement.
AAGCTCGGTTTGGTCCACTCCGTCTCTCTGGCGGCTTCCGCCACCTGGCGCGATTCCTTGTCGGTGACGGTGGACTTGGGGACGACAGGATCAATGGCGCTCATGGGGGACCTCCAGGCTGTGACACCCGCCAGGCGAACGGTACACCTCCCTGTTCGTGGTCGTTGTGGGGCCTGGACGTCGAGACGCCGACCGGATCGCCGACGTCACAGGGAGCGGTACAGGCCCCCGTCGACCAGGATCTGCGCCCCGTTGACGTAAGAGGCGGAGTCGCTGGCCAGAAAGACGCACACCCCGACCATGTCCCGGGGCGAGCCCATGCGCTGCATGGGGTTGAGCCTGGCCGCCTGTGACTTCGTCTCGGCGCCCCACGCCTTGGCGATGTCGGTGTCGAAGGCACCGGGCAGCACGACGTTGGCCCGGACCTTGGGCGCCCAGGCACCGGCCAGGGCCAGGGTGAGGGCGTTGAGCCCCGCCTTGGCCATGGCGTAGGGCAGGTCGGTGGTGTCCGGGCGCAACGAGCCGGTGGTGGAGACGTTGACGATCGAGCCGCCGTCACCGGCCGCCATGCGGGTGCCGACCAGCGCGCTCAGCCGAAACGGTCCCCGGGCGTTCACGGCATGGACCTTGTCGTAAAGCTCCTCGGTCACCGACGGCAGCCCGTCGTAGAGCGGTGACATCCCGGCGTTGTTGACGAGCACGTCGCACCGGCCGAATTCGGCGTAGACGGCGTCGACCAGAGCGTCGCAGTCGGCCCATCTCCCCACGTGACAAGCCACCGCCATCGCCCGCCGTCCGGTGGCCGCCGTGATGTCCCGGGCCGCGGCCTCGCAGGCGTCGAGCTTGCGGCTGGCCACCACCACGTCGGCGCCGGCGTCGGCCAAGCCCTCGGCCACGGCCCGCCCGATGCCACGGCTGCCGCCCGTGACCACGGCCACTTTGCCGGTCAGGTCGAAGGTCGGGGCCACGGCGTGTCGGCCTTCACTCGCTGCGGCTTCGATCGGGAGCCGAGCTCGGCCATGAGGCCGGCGGCGAACGCCTCGACGTGGGCGTCCCCCGCCCCGGGCCATCCGCACACCAGGTAGCCGTAGCCGGCCTCCTGCCACTTGGCCGTGTGCTTGCGGGCGGTGTCGAGATCGTCCAGGGACAACGAACCGGCGCGGACGATCGAGGACGGCTCCCGCCCGGCCTCGACGGCCAGCTCGTCGACGCGGGCGTTCGCCTCCACGAGCGAGTTGGGGGTCCCCCAGGCGTGCCACACGTCGGCATAGCGAGCCACCAGCGGGAGCGTGCGCCTGGGCCCCGATCCGCCGATCCAGATGGGCGGACGGGGACGCTGCACGGGTAGGGGCCGCACCCGGGCGTCGTCGAGCGAAACCCTCTTGCCCTCGTAGGACACCACCTCCCCGGTGAAGAGCCGGGTCACGATCTCGAGGGCGTCCTCCAGCAGGTCGAACCGCTCGGTCGTGGAGGGAAAGGGGATGCCGAGCCGGCGATGCTCCTCTTCGAACCAGGCGGCACCGAGGCTGAGCTCGAGACGGCCGTGCGATGCGTGGTCCACGGTCAGGGCCTGGATGGCGAGCATGGCGGGGTGACGGTAGGTCACTCCGGTGACGAGGAGGCCGAGGCGGATCCGCGACGTCACCCCCGCCAGGGCGGCCAGGGTGGTCAGGCCTTCGAAGGTCTCTCCCGGACCTTCGCCGTACATGGGCTCGAGGTGATCGAAACCCCACACGCCGTCGAAGCCGAGGTCCTCGGCCAGCCGCACGCGGCGCACCAGCTCGTCCCACGACATCCGCTGCTGGGCAACGTCCAGTCCGAATCGCATGGCGCGCCAATCTATCGACCGGAGCCGCCGTGAGCTCCGGTGGAGCCGGCGGGGCGCACGGCGATGGCGGCCCAGAAGCAGGGCGCCCGGCACGGGGAGCTCCATCCTGACCAGGCAATCAACGCCTCAGCCCGGTCATCGGCCCGTCGCCGGCGCCCGCCACCGGGACCTCCTGGCCGGTGGCGGCTGACGAGGCCCAGCCCCATCGAGCAAGCTACGCCTCATGCCACTACATGCTCACCGGGCCGACGAGGACTCCATCGCCATCCGCCCCCAGTTCGCCGAGGCGGCAGAGACGCATTCGGTGCCACGCAACCGGCTTCCCTCGGCCGGCATGTCCCCCGAGGTGGCCTACCAGGTGATCCACGACGAGCTGCTCCTGGACGGCAGCTCGCGCCTCAACCTGGCCACCTTCGTCACCACGTGGATGGAGCCGTCGGCCGCCCGGTTGATGGCCGAGTGCGCCGACAAGAACATGATCGACAAGGACGAGTATCCGCAAACGGCCGAACTGGAGCGACGCTGTGTCGGCATGCTCGCCGAATTGTGGCATGCACCCGGGCACGGACAGGCGACCGGTTGTTCCACGACGGGCTCGAGCGAGGCGGCCATGCTGGCCGGACTGGCGCTCAAATGGCGGTGGCGGTCCCGGCGCCCGTCAGACCAGCTGACGCCGGAGCGGCCCAATCTGGTGATGGGGGCCAACGTCCAGGTGTGCTGGGAGAAGTTCTGCCGGTACTTCGACGTGGAGCCCCGGCTGGTGCCCGTCGGCCCTGAGGCCACCCATCTCACGGCCGACCAGGCGGCGGCGGCCTGTGACGAGGACACCATCGGAGTGGTGGCCGTGCTCGGATCGACCTACGACGGCGCCTACGAGCCGGTGGCTGACATCTGCCTGGCACTGGACGGGCTGGCCGCCTCGGGCGGACCCGACGTGCCGGTGCACGTGGACGGTGCCTCGGGCGGGTTCGTCGCCCCTTTCCTCGATCCCGAGCTCGAGTGGGACTTCCGGCTGCCCCGGGTGGCATCGATCAACGCCTCGGGGCACAAGTACGGGCTCGTCTATCCGGGGGTCGGATGGGTGGTATGGCGCCAACCGGAGGCTCTTGCCCCCGAGCTCGTCTTCGACGTCGCCTACCTGGGTGGGCACATGCCCACCTTCGCTCTCAACTTCTCTCGCTCCGGAGCCCAGGTCGTCGGCCAATACTTCAACTTCCTGCGCCTGGGCCACGAGGGCTACCGCCAGATCCACCAGGCCTCCCGAGACACGGCTCAGTGGCTGGCGCACCACCTGGAACGACAAGGCCCCTTCGTCATGGTGTCACGGGGCGAGGGCATCCCCGTCTTCGCCTTCGAGGTGGACACCGGTGAGCCCTGGAGCGTCTACGAGCTGTCGGACGCGCTGCGATCCAGCGGTTGGCTGGTTCCCGCCTACACGTTGCCTCCCGCCCTCGACCATCGGGCGGTGCTGCGGGTGGTGGTTCGCAACGGTTTCAGCCGAGACTTGGCGCAGCTCTTCGCCAATTGCGTGCACGACTGCGTCACGGACCTACGCCAGCGCTACCGCGGTCGAGCACCCCGTCGACCCGCTTCGTTCCATCACTGACGGCGCCGGCTCAGCTCACGGGTGGGGTCAGCACCCGCCCCTCAGCCAGACCTACCGGGTCCTTCATCCTCGATAGTCGGTCGTCTCGGCCAGCTCGGCCGCTCCGCCCATCAAGTCGAGCACGACCGGTCCGAAGGCGAGCAGCTTCTCGTCGTCTCCAGCACGCTGAAAACCCTGCTCCAGGACGACCGCCAGCTTCCACTTGGCCAGGATGACGTAGTAGTCGATGTCGTCCACCTGGCGGCCCGAGACCTCGGCGTAGTGACCGAGCACTTCGTCCCGCGAGGGCATGGCCGACATGTCGACGTAACCCGAGTGGGCCGCCTGCGGCGCCCGGGTGTCGTCCGGCCAGCTCTGGACGACCCATCCGAGATCGAGCTTGGGGTCCCCCACCGTCCCCATCTCCCAGTCCACGATGGCAGCCAAGCGAGCCGGTGCCCCGTGGCGGTACATGACGTTGGCGAACTGGTAGTCGCCGTGCATGAGCCCGGGCACGTAGTCGAGGGGCTTATGGGCACGGAGCCAGGTGGCGGCCTCGTCGAAGCCGGGGAGGTCCCTGCCCTTGACGCGCTCGAGGAAGCTCGTCCAGCGATCGACCTGTCGCTCGTGGAACCCGTCGGGCCGGCCCACGTCTTGCAGCCCCTTGGCCCGCCAATCCACCTTGGACAACAGGGCGATGCCCTCGACCAGCTGCAAGGCCAGGCCCCGCCGGGCTTCGAAGTCGGTGTCGAACGGTGCCGGCCAGCGGTGGTCCTCGAGGCTCATGGGAGACCAGCCGTCCACGAAGCCCATCACGTAGAAGGTCCTCCCCAAAACGGCGGTGTCGGTGCAGGCGACGACGGCCCGGGCATGGGGCACATCGGTACCGTCGAGGGCTTCGACGATGCGCCACTCCCGGAGGATCCCCTGGTCACGCTGGGCCGGAGCTCGGGGCGGTGGAATGCGAAGCGCTCCGTGCAGCTCACCTCTCCGAATCTCGTAGATCTCGTTCTGCGAGCCCCCCGAGACGAAGCGGGCCACCAGCGGATCTCCCCGGCCGGGAAGGCCGGCACCGTCGAGGAAGGTGGCCAGGCGGTCGGTGTCGATCACAGGTTCCCCACCTCGTGCTCCAGGTACTGCTCGTACTTGGCCAGGGCTTCCCGTCGTCGCCTGGGCAGGTGGCCGGTGGGCCACAGGTCGTCGCTGGGCTCGTACTGACGAAGCACCTGACGGGCGACGGTCACCTTGTGGACCTCGGTGGGCCCGTCGGCCAGGCCCAGGACGCTGGCCGCCAGCATCATGCGAGAAAAAGGCATCTCGTTGCTGACGCCGAGGGCGCCGTGGACCTGCATGGCCCGCCAGACGATGTCGTGCAACACGCCGGGCATGAGGACCTTGACGGCGGCGATGTCCTTCCTCACCTTCTTGTAGTCGTGATACTTGTCGATGGACCAGGCGGTATAGAGCACGAACAGGCGGAACTGCACGAGCTGCGCGTAAGAATCGGCGATGTAGCCCTGGACGAACTGCTTGTCGGCCAGGAGCGAACCTTGGGTCCGGCGGCTCAAGGCCCGCTCGCACATCATGTCCAGGGCACTGCGAGCCATGCCGATGGTGCGCATGGCGTGGTGGATGCGGCCGCCACCCAGGCGGGTCTGGGCGATGACGAAGGCCTGGCCCTCCCCGCCCAGCAGGGCGTCGGCGGGGACCCGGACGTCCTCGTAGTGGATCAGGGCGTGCGAGCCCTGGTGAGACGACTCGGCTCCGAGGCCGACGTTGCGCACGATCTCGATCCCCGGGGTGGCGGCGGGGACGAGGAACATGGACATGCCCTGGTAGGGGTGCACGTCGGGGTTGGTGACGGCCATGACGATGAGGAACGACGCCGTCTTGGCATTGGAGGAGAAGAACTTCCAACCGTTTATCACCCACTCCTCGCCGTCTTTGACGGCCCGGGTGGTGAAGAGGGTCGGGTCGGCACCGGCGTGGGGTTCGGTCATCGAGTAGCAGGAGAAGATCTCGCCGTCGAGGAGAGGGCGCAGGTAGCGCTCTTTCTGTTGGGGCGTGCCGTAGTGGGCGATGATCTCGGCGTTGCCGGTGTCGGGGGCCTGGCACCCGAAGACGATGGGCGCCCACGACGACCGGCCCAGGATCTCGTTGAGCAGTGACAGTTTGAGCTGCCCGTAACCCTGTCCGCCCAGCTCGGGACCCAGGTGGGTGGCCCACAGTCCCTGACGGCGAACCTCCTCCTTGAGCGGCTCTACGGCACGGCGGCGGGCTCCCTCGAGCGGGACGAACTCGAGCCCTGGCCACACGAGATCGAGGGGCTCGACCTTGTCGCTCACGAAGGCATCGACCCAGTCGAGCTTCGTCTGGAACTCGGGGTCGGTCTCGAAGTCCCACGCCATGACAGCCTCCTCTCCGCCGCCGATGAACGCCCGCCACGTGGGTGCAGGGGACGCCGTCCCGGGCCGACGCCGACGTTGCGGCGGGGACCCTAGCCGTCCCAGGGAACGCGGGCGGAACCGACCACCGGCCGGACTCGGGTGGATACCGCACTGGAGATGATGCTGCGCAAAGCGCTCCCCGCCCGCCGTTATCCTGGGCCCCTGGTCGTCGGGCGGGCACATCGAGCGTTGGGAAGGAGGCCCTCATTGGGGGCATTCGAGACGATTCTCTTCGAGGAGCGCGACGGTGTGGGGATCGTCACCTTGCACCGCCCGGAGGTCCTGAACGCCTTCAACCAGAAGATGCAGGACGAGCTCCGGGAGCTGTGGCGCTCTCTGCGCACCAACGACGACGTTCGTGCCATCGTGTGGACGGGTTCGGGGGAAAAAGCCTTCTGCAGCGGCATCGACCGCAAGGAGTCGATCGAGGAGGGGTATCTCCGCCGGGAGCGGAACCGGGCGCCCGAGGGTGAGCGGGTGTCCAAATCCGGCCGGGTCTCCACCCCCTACATGTACAACGACCCAGGTTCGGACCTGAATCCCAAGGCCAACGGTCTGTGGAAGCCGGTCGTGGCCGCCGTCAACGGCATGGCCTGCGGAGGCGCCCTCTACATGCTGGGTGAAGCCGACGTCATCATCGCCGCCGAGCACGCAACCTTCTTCGATCCTCACGTCAGCTACGGCATGGTGGCGGGCTTCGAGCCCACTCACCTGCTGCAGAAGCTTCCCCTGGGAGAGACCCTGCGGGTCGCTCTCATGGGGGTGCACGAGAGAATGTCGGCGGCTCGCGCCTACCAGCTCGGGCTCGTCTCCGAGATCACCCCGGCCGGCGAGCTCATGGAGCGGGCCATGTGGATCGCCACCAGGATCGCCTCAGCCCCGGTCCTGGCCGTGCAGGGGACGCTGCGCGCCATCTGGGCGGCCAACGAGCTGTCTCGCAGTGCGGCCTTGGCCCAGGTCTCGGCGCTCATCAGTCTCGGGACCCAGTACGAGAACATCGAGCAGGGCCATGAGACGTTCAAAGGGAGCCGCCCTGAGTGGAAGCTGCGTTGAACGACGGCCTCGGCGGTTCCGGGTCGAGCCTGGTGCCAGCCTCGTGGGACCGTGGTCGCCGATTCAGCCGTCGAGGTGCTCGGGCGACGACAGCGATGTGGCAGATGTGCCTTCAGAGACGAAGCGGAGGCCGAAGCCAGGTTCGGTGATGAAGTAACGAGGGTGGGAGGGATCGGGCTCGAGCTTCTTGCGGATCGCCACCATGAACACCCGGACGAGATTGGTCTTGGTGTCCTCCAGTCCCCAGACGTCGCGCAGAAGCTGACGGTGGCTCACCAGCTTCCCCGGGTTTCGGGCCAGGAGCTCGACGACGTGCCACTCGGTGGCGGTGAGGCGCACCACCTCGCCGTCAGCTCGACGCACCTGCGTGTTGGCCAGGTCGATCGTGAAATCGGGCGTCACCACGGCCGGGGCCTCGTCGACAGGACTGGGCGAACGCAGAGCCACGCGCAAGCGGGCCATGAACTCGTCCATCCCGAAGGGCTTGCTCACATAGTCGTTGGCTCCGGCGTCGAGGGCGGCCACCTTCTGTGCCTCGGCGCTACGTGCCGAAAGGACGATGATGGGCACCGTGGTCCAGCCGCGCAGCCCACGGATGACGTCGATGCCGTCCATGTCGGGAAGGCCCAGGTCGAGGACGACGGCGTCAGGGTGACGGCGAGCGGCCATGGCGAGCGCCTGGCTGCCGCTCGTGGCCAGTTGAACCACGTGGCCCCGGGCTCGGAGGTTGACCTCCATGGTTCGGAGCATCGGCTTCTCGTCCTCGACCACCAGGATGGTGCTCACGTCCGTCGTCCTCGCTCAACGGGCAGGCGAAAGAGCATCGTCGTCCCTCCGCCCGGGGTGTCCTCGATATCGAGTTCTCCACCCATGGCCTCGGTGAAACCCTTGGCCACCGCCAACCCCAGCCCGACTCCCCGGCGAGCGTCCCGGGATCCGTCCCCCAATTGCTGGAACGGCTGGAAGACCTGATCACGCCACTGGCGAGCGATACCGGGACCGGTGTCGATGACTCGAATGTCCACGTGGTCACCGGCCAGGCCCACCTCGATGCGGGCGGCGGCCCCTTCAGGGGACCACTTGTGAGCATTGGCGATGACGTTGGCGAGGGCTCGTTCGAGCAATCCGGGATCGGCCACGATCAGCGGGAGCGGACCGGGGGCATTGAGGACGAGGCCGGCCGTCCCGCTCGACAAACTGGCCAGGGCCCGGTCGACGACCTCGTCGACGGAGACGGGCTCCACGGCCACGGGCAAGATACCCGTCTGGAGCCGGCTCATGTCCAACAGGTTGGCCACCAGTCCGGTCAGCCGATCGGTCTCGTCGTCGATGGTCTTACAGAATCCGCGCACGTCCTCTTGGCTCCATTCCACCTCAGTCGACGTCAGGCTGGTGACCGCCGCTTTGATGGAGGCGAGCGGTGTGCGCAGATCGTGGGAGACCGCCGCCAGCAGGGCCGAGCGCAGCGTGTTGGCCTCGGCCAGACCGGCCGCCTGTGCCGCCTCGGACTCGAGCACCAGGCGCTCTTGGGTCAGTCGCAGCTGGTCCACGAAGGCGCCCAGCAGTCGGGTGTCGTCAGCCGAGAGCGCCCGACCGGAGAGGACGAGGACAGTCCCCTGGTCGAGCTCGGCCGACATGGCCGCCTCGTCGGGGGAGGGAACCGGCGCGCCGGCGGCGGTGACGGTGCGCCACCCCCGGTCCTCGGGGGCGAGGATGGCCACCGAGTCGAGGGAGAAGGTGCGCCGCAGCTCCTCCACGATGTCAGGCAGGGCGTCGGCCCCCGACAACACGGAGCGCCCGGCCAGACGGGCCAGGGCTTCGCTCTCGGCACGGGCCCGTGACACCTGGATGCCACGGCGGGCCAGGCGGTCCACCAGCTGGGCCACGGTGGCGGCCACCGCGCAGAACACCACCAGGGCGACGATGTCAGCGGGGCGGGCGATCCTCAGACTGTGCAGCGGTGGAGCGAAGAAGAAGTCGGCGCCGAACAGGGCGACGACGGTGGCCACAGCAGCCGGGAGCACCCCGCCCACCAAGGTCACCGCCACCACACCGAGCAACAGGACCAGGAGCGCCCCGGGTAGGCCCAACGACTGGTGCAACGGGGAGAGCGCGGTGGCCAGCAGCCCGAGGCCCAGGATCCCCATCACCAGTGCGATGTTGCGGCGCCGTACCGGTACGGCCGCCGGCCGGTGACGGGGCACCAGGGCGGGCAGCCCCGCCTGGACCGGCTGCGGTGGGGAAATGACGTGGACGTCGATGGGTGCCGCCGCCCGCACGACTCGGTTGATCACCGACCCCCGGAGTATCTCCTGGAGGCGTGACCGGCTGCTCGCACCCAGGATCAACTGGGTGGCATTCTCGGCTCGGGCGAACTCCACGAGGGCTTGGGCCTCGTCCACGCCGGTCACTTCGGCATAACGCCCGTTCACCTCGACGAGCAGTCGACGCTGATCCTCCAGTCCGACGGGCTCGGGGTGCATCAAGCCGTCGCCGGCTCGCACGTGCACGCCGACGACCTCGCCCTTGGAACGGGCCGCCATACGGGCGGCCCGGCGAACGAGGTTCTCTCCTCCGGGAGCGCCGCTCAGGGCCACGACGATCCGTTCCTTGGTTTCCCACGGTGCCTGGATGTCGTGGCGCTCCCGGTAGGCGGCGAGCTCGTCATCCACCCGATCGGCCACCCACAGCAGAGCGAGCTCGCGCAGAGCGCCCAGGTTCCCCAGCCTGAAGTAATTGGCGAGTGCGGTGTCGATCCGTTCGGGGGGGTAGATGTTGCCGTGGGCCATGCGCCGCCTGAGGGCCTCGGGGGCCATGTCCACCAGCTCGATCTGATCGGCAGCCCGGACCACCGCATCCGGCACCGTCTCGCGCTGGACGACCCCGGTGATGCGCTCGACCACGTCGTTGATGCTGGCCAGGTGCTGGATGTTGACCGTCGATATGACGTCGATGCCGACACCGAGCAGCTGCTCGATGTCCTGCCAGCGCTTCTGGTTCCGGCTGCCGGGCACGTTGGTGTGGGCCAGCTCGTCGACCAGGGCCACGGCCGGCCGGCGGGCCAAGATGGCGTCTACGTCCATCTCTTCGAGATCCTGATCCCGATAGGAGATGGTCCGGCGGGGAACGACCGGGAGGTCGCGGACCTGGGCCGTGGTCTGGGGTCGGCCATGGAGCTCCACGAAGCCGATGACCACGTCCGTGCCGCGGCTGCGCCGGCGCCAGCCCTCGGCCAGCATGGCGAAGGTCTTTCCCACGCCGGGAGCTGCCCCCAAGTAGATCCGGAGCTTTCCCCGCGCCATGAACCTTCCCTTCCTACCCTCCCTCTAGCTCTTCAGGCTATCGAGGGCCAGGTTCAGCTCGAGCACGTTCACGTACGGCTCACCCAGGAAACCCCAGGAGGCACCGATGGTGTGCCGCTCGATCAAAGCCAGGACGTCGTGGAGGGGCAAGTGCCGGGCCCTGGCCACCCGCGGCGCCTGCAGATCGGCGTTCTCGATGGAGATGCCCGGATCGAGGCCCGAGGACGAGGCGGTGACCGCATCGACGGGCACGGGGGCGTCGGGGGCCAGGCCGTTGAGCTGGCGGTAGGCCAAGGCCCGCTCGGGCACGGTGTCGGGATCGCACACGTACTGGCCGCCGGACTTCTCGAGCTTCACACCGGTGAAGTCCTTGATGACCGGGTCCCCGGTGGAGACGGCGATGGGCACGCAGTAGGGGTCGGCCTTGGTGGCGAAGGGGTTGGTCTCGGAGGGCTCGCCGTTCAGCCCGACCGTGTTGAACCCGGGGATGAAACCGACCAGACGGGGGTCGCTCGGTCCCAGGTTGGAGGCGGCGCTGGACGAGGCGTTGTAGGGATAAGGGTCGGTGGCCGACGGTCGCGACTGGAAGTACTGGGGAAGCGGGGTCCCGTTGGCGGTGGTGAAGGACTGCCCGATGTTGGCCGCTCCGACGATCTTGCCCTGACGGGTGATGAAGGATCCGTCGGCCTTGGTCTTGAAGAAGGCCTGGCCGATGCCGTATTCCACGAGTGGATAGACGAACCCGACGGCGACGGCCACGATGACGGTGAGGACGAGGGAAGGTAGGAGCTGTCGCCAAATGGAACGGATCATCAGTGCACCCCCAGCGGTCCCACGATGCACAGGTCGATGAGCTTGATAAGCACGAAGGGGGTGATCAGACCGCCCACTCCGTAGATGAGGATGTTCCGGCGTAGTTGGGCGGTGGCTCCCATGGCCTTCACTCGCACACCGCGCAAGGCCAAGGGGATCATGAGCACGATGATGATGGCGTTGAAGATGACGGCCGAGAGGATGGCGGACTCGGGGTTGTGCAAGTGCAGGATGTCGATCGCCGACAAAGCGGGGAACACACCGTGCAACATGGCGGGGATGGCCACGAAGTACTTGGCGACGTCGTTGGTGATGGAGAAGGTGGTCAACGCTCCGCGGGTGATGAGCAACTGCTTGCCTACCTCGACGATGTCCATGAGCTTGGTGGGGTCGCTGTCGAGGTCGACCATGTTCCCGGCTTCCTTGGCTGCCTGCGTGCCGGTGTTCATGGCCACACCGACGTCAGCCAGAGCGAGAGCGGGAGCGTCGTTGGTGCCGTCCCCGGTCATGGCCACCAGCTGCCCACCCGCCTGCTCACTGCGAATGCGTTCCATTTTGTCCTCGGGCGTGGCCTCGGCCATGAACTCGTCGACGCCCGCCTCCTGGGCGATGGCGGCGGCGGTGATGGGGTTGTCACCGGTCACCATCACGGTGCGGATACCGAGTGCCCGCATCTCACGGAACTTCTCGGCGATGCCGGGCTTGATGGTGTCTTTGAGGTAGACGACCCCCAACACCCGAGCGCCGACGGCAACCGATTGGGAGGGGTAGCCGTCGGACGCCCGGGCGACCTGGGCGACGACCAGAGGAGTGCCGCCGTCAGCGGCGATGCTCTCCACCACGGGCTCGAGGCCGACGGGGACGGCGCCCCCGTTCTCCTGGACCCACCGGGCGATGGCGTCACTGGCGCCCTTGCGGATGGAGCGGCCATTCCATTCGATACCCGACATCCGCGTCTGGGCGGTGAAGGGGACCAACTGGGCTCCGGGCGTCTCCCGCGAGGTCACGCCGTACTGGGTCTCGGCCAGGTCCACGATGGAACGGCCCTCGGGGGTCTCGTCGGCGAGTGACGACAACATGGCCGCTTCGGCCAGTTCGGCCTGGGAGGCGTTGCCCACGGGCAGGAGCTCGGTGGCCATGCGGTTCCCGTAGGTGATCGTCCCGGTCTTGTCCAGCAGCAGTGTGGTGACGTCGCCTGCCGCTTCCACCGCCCGCCCCGACATGGCGAGCACGTTGCGTTGGACCATGCGGTCCATGCCGGCGATACCGATGGCAGCGAGCAGGGCCCCGATGGTCGTGGGAGACAGGAGGACCAACAGCGCCACCAGGAGGATGATGGGCTGAGGAGCGCCGGAGTAGATAGCGAAGGGCTCGAACGTGGCCACGGCGGTGACGAAGATGAAGGTCAAGCTGACGAGCACCACGGTGAGGGCCAGTTCGTTGGGGGTCTTCTGCCGGTTGGCCCCCTCGACGAGACCGATCATGCGGTCGAGGAACGTCTCACCGGGCTTGGCGGTGATCTCGACGGTGATCTCGTCGGAGAGCACCCGGGTGCCCCCGGTGACCGCCGAGCGGTCTCCTCCCGATTCCCGGATGACGGGGGCCGACTCGCCGGTGATGGCCGACTCGTCCA
>JASHZK010000395.1 GCA_030042575.1 Acidimicrobiales bacterium | reverse complement strand
ACAGCGGCCCTGAGAGCGTCGGCCGCACTGCTCGAGCGCGGCCTGTGGGTCCCGGCCATACGTCCACCCACCGTTCCCCCCGGTACCGCTCGGCTAAGGGTGACGGTGTCGGCCGCCCACGACGAGAGCGACGTCGAGCGCCTTGGCGAGGCACTGCGCCTGTTGACGGCGTGACGGGACCGGTGCGACCCGACCGGCTCGTCATGGTGGCCGGCACCGCCACCGAGATCGGCAAGACCTGGGTGGCAGCCGGGCTTCTTGAGATCTGGCGCGACAACGGGTTCTCCGTGGCGGCCCGCAAGCCCGCGCAGTCCTTCACTCCCGGGGAGGGCCCGAGCGACGCCGAGGTGCTGGCCCGGGCCAGCAGCGAGTCACCCGAGGCGGTGTGCCCACCTGGCCGCTGGTACCCGGTGGCGCTGGCGCCTCCCATGGCGGCCAGGCGCCTGGGCCTTGCCGCCTTCACCCTGGGCCATCTGATCGACGAGCTCCGCTGGCCGGCACCAGCCGCAGCCGTGGGAGTGGTCGAGACAGCCGGCGGGCTCCGCTCGCCGCAGGCGGAGGACGGCGACGTCCTCGACCTGGCCGAGGCCCTGGCGCCCGACCTGGTGATCCTGGTGGCCGACGCCGGGCTGGGCGCCATCAACGCCGTACGGCTGTCGACCGACGCCCTCGTCGGCCGGAAGCTTCCCTTCGTCGTGGTGCTCAACCGCTACGACCCCGCCCATGCCCTTCACGCCGAGAACCTGCACTGGCTTCGCCATGACGGTCTCGAGGTCGTTGCCGGCGATGCCGAGGGTCTGTACCAGCTGGCGATGCGGATCACCGCCCCTCAGGCGATGGCGGCGCACGATCAACCGAGGAGGACGAGCTCGCCCAAACTGCCGCCGGCGGCGAAGCGGTCGTAAGCGGCCTCGGCCCGGGCCATGGCGTGGGGCTCCCGCATTCAACGGTCCCCCGCCCGCTCGACCTCGTCACCGGTGCGACGCCTGAGCCGGCGGGTCCGGCGACGCCGGCTGCTGTGACCCGACAGAAATCCGACCGCAGCCCCGATCACCACCGCCGCGGCCAGGACGTAGATGAGCCGGGGATGACCGGTGACGAACCACAGCCGAACGGTGACGCGCTGCGAATTCTCGACGACGAAGGAGACGACGACACCGAGCACCACCAGCAGGCCGAGCACCCTCGCCCGCCGCCGCCTGCGGGCGACGGTATCGGAGGTTGCCCTAGCGGAGCTCATCGCTCCAGCCCGATGCCTCCGCCCGACCACAGCTTGATCCCCCCGAGCAGGCCGGCGCTGTTGTCGACGATGGTCACGTCGGGGGCGATGTCACCGTTGAGCTTGCGGGAGTTGCCGCCCCCGATGAAGCAGTGGTCGAAGAAGAACAGGGCCCGCAGGGTGTCGACGGCGCGGCGCACCCGCCTGTTCCAGCGGGTGTTTCCCACTGCCTTTCGGGCCCGCTCACCCAGTTCGTCGTTGTACGTGTTGTCCTTGTGCAGTGGATGGTGCGCCAGCTCCAGATGGGGCATGAGCTGGCCGTCGTAGAACAGCGCCGTGCCCACGCCCGTTCCCAGCGTGACCACCAGCTCGAGGCCTTTGCCCTTCACGACAGCCGCTCCTTGGACGTCGGCGTCGTTGGCCACCCGGGTCGGGTGCCCCAGGCGCCGGGCCAGGGCGCTGGCCAGGTCGAAGCCGCTCCATCGGGCCACCAGCTCGGGGTCGAGGTCGCTGCCCGGTCCGGAGACGGTGGAGAAGTGCGGTGCCGAGAGCACGTGTCCACCGCGCACCATGCCGGGAAAGCCAGCCGCCACCCGGTCGTATCTCGGTAGAGGGACGACCAGCGCGGCGAGATCCTCGACCAGCTTGTCCGGCGGCAGGGGGTAGGTGGTGCCCACCCGCACCCGGTCGGCCACCAGGGATCCCGAGGCGTCCAGCAGGGCCGCCTTCAGTCCGGTCCCGCCGATGTCGAGGGCCAGGGTGATGGGAGGGTCGGGATGGCGTTCAGGACTCGTCGTCATCCGACCAGTCTTCCAATGTCGCCGCCGATAAGGACGGACAGCACCCCGCAGGTGTCAAGGCCCAGTCTGCCGGGCGTACCGAAGGCGACCGCTGCCCCTGTTCCGCCCCGGGGACCTGGCGCGGTCAACGGTCGTGCCCGAAGCGGCCGGGGTAGCCTCCCCGTTCGTGCCCGATCGGCCCTGGCTGGGAGACGCCTGCTCGCTGGTCGACGCCATGCGAGCAGGAGAGCTCGACCCGACCGAGGCCCTCGAGCTGTCGCTGGGGGCCATCGAAGGTTCCGGGCTCAACGCCTTCAGCCATCTCGACATCGAAGCGGCTCGGGCTCAGGCGGCCGTGGCCGACCCGTCACTGCCCCTGGGCGGCGTGCCGGTGGGCATCAAGGAGCTCGAGCCGGTCGAGGGCTGGCCCTTCACCGAGGCTTCGCTCGTCTTCGCCGACCGAATGGCCTCCGAGACGAGCACGCAGGTACGGCGCCTGCGGGCAGCCGGTGCCGTGGTGGTGGGACAGACCACCTCCAGCGAGTTCGGAGGCGTCAACTACACGAGCACCAAGGTGCACGGCACCACGCGCAATCCGTGGAACCCGGAGCGCACTCCCGGCGGCTCCTCCGGTGGATCGGCCGCCGCCGTGGCGGGAGGGCTGCTGCCGTTGGCTTCGGGCAGCGACGGAGGCGGCAGCATCCG
>JASHZK010000394.1 GCA_030042575.1 Acidimicrobiales bacterium | reverse complement strand
GTGGCCCGCCCACTGGCCTCCACCCACGACACCTCGCTGCGGCAGACGACGCAGTGGTCCCGCGGGTAGAGCTGGTGATGGCCGTTGGTCACGCATCGCTGGACGAGCAGGCGCCCGTGGCGGGCGGCGGACCAGAACTCGGCCGACTCGGGCTCGGGGACGGGGGCGGGGCGGGGCTTGGGAGGGCGCTCGCCGGGCACGGCGTCGAGCGGGCGCATGTCGCCCGGCCGAAGCGAGGTCACGGCAGGTCCCTCCCGAGCACGAGGGTGGCGCCGGTGGAGAGCATCCCGCCGGTGCCGTGGGCCACGGCGATGCGGGCGTCGGCCACCTGTGTCTCGGGGAAGCCCTCACCGCGCAGCTGGCGCACGGCCTCGACGATGAGGAACATGCCGCGCATGCCGGGATGGCAGGCCGACAGGCCGCCGCCGTCGGTGTTGGTGGGCAGCCGGCCTCCGATACCCAGCCCGTCTCCCTCCACGAAGGCGCCCCCCTCTCCCTTGGCGCAGAACCCGAGATCCTCGACGGTGAGCACCACCGTGATGGTGAAGCTGTCGTAGAGCTGAGCCACGTCCACGTCGGCCGGCTTCACCCCTGCCCGCTCCCAGGCCAGGGGGCCACTGGTGGCCGCCGGCGACACGGTGAGGTCCCTGTCGGCGGAGACGTTCAGGTGATGGGTGGTGGCGTGGGCGGCGCCGAGCACGTACACGGGCTGGCGCCGAAGGTCGGCAGCCCGCTCGGCCGTGGTCACGACGCACGCCCCCCCGCCGTCGGAGATGACGCAGCAGTCGAGCTTGTGCAAGGGGTCGGCCACCAGGCGCGAGGAGACGACGTCTTCGACGGTGATGGGTTGGCGGTACTGCGCTTGGGGATTGTGGGCGGCATGCTGCCGCATGGTCACGGCCACCGCCGCCAGCTGTTCGGGCGTCGTGCCGTACTGGTGCATGTGCCGGCGGGCGGCCAGGGCGTAGCTGCCCACGAGGGTGTTGCCCCACAGGGCGTCGTAGATGGCCGGACCGACCATGCCCCCGCCCCCTCCTCCGCCCGTGCCCAGGCGACGACCCATGGTCGAGAGCTGCACGCTTCCGTAGGTGACGAGCACCACCTCGGCCGCCCCCGCCTCCACGGCGTGGGCGGCGTGCTCCACGAGCAGCTCGAAGGACGCTCCGCCGATGTTGGTCTCGTCCAGATAGGTGGGGTGCAGGCCCAGGTACTCGGCCACACCCGTGGCGTACATGGGGAAGAAGCCCGTGGTGGCCAGTCCGTCCACCTCCGTCCACGACAGACCGGCGTCGTCGAGGGCGCGCTGGGCCGCCTGCCAGTGCACGGCGTGCTCGGACGTGTCGGGCAGATACGGATAGTCCGAGGTGGCCACCCCGGCGATCACGGCCCGGCGCCCGGGAGCCGACCGGGGACTCATGGCCCGCCCTGTCCGCCGTCGTCACCGCCGTCGTCACCGCCGCCGCCCCCGTCCACCGGGGCGGGCCGAGGGCGAAAGCGCGGCACGGACAGCTCGGGGCCCATGTCCTCCCAGACGACTTCGACCGCCATGCCGATCTCGACCTCCTCGGGGTCGCAGTCCACCACGTTGGACACGAAGCGCACGCCTCGGCCCCCGTCGGGCTCGATGGCGGCCACCACGTACGGCACCGTGCCGGCCAGCGCCGGCAAGAAGGCTTGGCGCACGATGCTGAAGGTGTACACGATTCCCGTCCCGGGAAGCTCCGACCACTCGCAGGAGAGCGAGCTGCAGGCAGGACACACCGGACCGGGGGGATGGCGGGTGGTGGCGCACCCGGTGCAGCGCTGCACGACGAGCCGGTGCGACAGACAGGCCTCCCACCAACCCGCCGTCTCGGCGTTGGCGGCCGGGGACGGCATCTCGTCGGGGAAGAAGCGCTCCCCGGTGCCCGCCGAGGCAGGTGCCATGTCAGGGCCTTCCCAACACCAGCGCGCTCGTGGGCACCCCGGCCGCACTGGCCACGAGGCAGGTCTCGGCCCCCTTCACCTGGCAGGTCGAGTCACCGCGCAGTTGGCGCACCCCCTCGACCACGTGGTTGAGGCCGTGCACGTACGCCTCCGACAGCGAGCCACCGTGGGTGTTCGTGGGCAGCGAGCCGTCCGGCCAGGCCAGCGCGCCCGAGGCGGCGAAGGGCCCGCCGTCGCCCGCTCCACAGAAGCCGAAGTCCTCCAGGCTCATGAGCACGAGGCCGGTGAAATGGTCGTAGACCTGGGCCACGTCGACGTCTTCGGGGCCGACACCGGCCCGGCCCCACAGCCGGGCCGCCACCTGGCGAGCCCCGGCGCTGGCGTAGTCGTCGTCGTCCATCGAGACATTGGAGTACTGGCCGTGGCCGAAGCCGCGCAGCGTGCCCTGGGCGCTGGAGAGGATCTCCACCGGTGGCCGGCGGGCGTCGGCGGCCCGCTCGGGGGTGGTGACCACCACCGCACAGGCACCGTCGCTCTCCAGGCAGCAGTCCAAGAGGCGGAAGGGATCCGACACCATGCGCGACGACAGGTAGTCCTCCATGGTCATGGGACGGTCCGCCATCACGGCGCGGGGGTTGCGGTTGGCGTGGGCTCGGGTGGTCACGGCCACGGCGCCCAGCTGCTCGGGGGTGGTGCCGTAGCGGTGCATGTGCCGCTTGGTCACCATGGCATAGGCGATGGGAGGCCCGAACATGCCGAAGGGCATGGTGAAGGCCACGTGCGCCTCGAGCAGGCTCTTGGCCCGCCGGATCCCCGGCGGGCGGGCGCCGGCGCGGACGCCGGCAGGCTGGTTGCCCGCTCCTCGGCCGAAGCGGCGGAACTGGCCCTGGCACAGCGAGCGGTACACGACCACCACCTCGGCCTGTCCGCACTCGATGGCCATGGCTGCGTTGGCCACCGCCGCCCCGGCTCCGCCTCCGCCGGGGAGCCATGACATGGTGGCGTAGCGCAGCTCGGCGATACCGAGGTCGGCGGCCATGAAGGTGGCCAGGTTGCGGTCGTCGGCGAAGCTGGCCAGTCCGTCCACCAGGGCGACGGGGATCCCGGCGTCGTCCAGGGCGGCCCGGATCGCCGTCACCGCCAGCGCGTACTCGCTTGCTTCGGTGATGCCCCCCCATTTGGCATAGCGCGTCTCGCCGATGCCGACGATGCAGGCGCGGCCGACGGTGCTTCTCACCAGGGCACGTCCCACTGGCGTCGGACCTCGTCGGTGTGCTCGCCCACGAGCGGCGGCCGCCGCTCGAGACGCCAGGGCGAGGCGTGGGCCAGGAAGGGGGCACCCGGGTAGGTGACGGGCCGGCCCAACTCGGGGTGCTCGAGTTCGACGAAGTGGCCCCGGGCCTGGAGATGGGCGTCGTCCACCACCTCCTCGGGGGCCCGGATCACCCCCCAGGGCAGACCGGCCGACTGGCCCAGGCGGTAGAGGGTCTCGGCGTCGTTGCTGGCGGCCAGG
Organism: Acidimicrobiales bacterium; assembly: GCA_030042575.1. Lineage (GTDB taxonomy): Bacteria > Actinomycetota > Acidimicrobiia > Acidimicrobiales > UBA8190 > UBA8190. The sequence goes on along the minus strand of JASHZK010000394.1, from coordinate 2,810 downwards.
CGTTTCATGGCCCGCCACACCTGGCGATAGTTGGCGGCGCGATGCGCGGGATCGGCGAAAGCGGGGTCGGACAGCTCGCCCGCCACCCCCTGCGACTCCAGCATGGCCAGCATGTTGGCGAACACGTGGGGACCGAGGAAGTCCGGGTTGAGGGCGGCCACCTGCCGCCCGTCGGTACCCGTGAGCGCCGGGTGCGGCCCCCGGCGGAACACCGTTCCCGAGCACAGGTACGTCATGCAGTGCCACTCGGTCATCGACGCCGAGCACTCGTGAGCCGACACGTCGACGAATTGACCGCCACCGCCGCCGGCACCGACGTCGCCCGGTGCTCCTCGGGCCCGGCGGGGGCCACCGAAGTCGCGCCACCACAGAGCGGCCAGCACGGCGATGGCGGCATAGGTCGAGGCCGTGCGCCAGGCCTGGTCACCGAGGGCGGCCAGTGGCGGGGTGTCGTAGCCGCCTTGGGGCCCGGGGCCGTAGCCGCAGGCGGCCATGGACCCTCCCAGGGCCATGAGCACGAGGTCGTCGGCTTGGTAGTCGGCCCACGGCCCGCTCTGGCCGAAGGGGGTGACGGCGCACACCACCAGCGAGGGGATCGACGAGGCCAGGCGGTCGTAGGTCAAGCCCCGCGCCTCGGCCTCCTTCGACCGCAGGCTGTGCACGAGGACGTCGGCCTTGGTGGCCAGGCGAACCACAGCCGCGTCCCCTTCGGCGCCGGCGGGGACGGCGACCGAGCGTTTGCCCACGTTGTCGGCCCAGAAGGCCAGGCTGCGGTTGGGGCCGGGCTCGTCGTCGAGGAAGGGCCCGAGCCGGCGCGACGGCGCCCCTTCGGGTGGCTCCACCTTGACCACGTCTGCTCCCAGGCCGGCCAACAGGCGTCCGCAGTACTCGGCCGACTCGTCGACCAGCTCCAGCACCCGGACGCCGTCGAGGGGCGCCGGTGCCCGGGCCCGGCGCCCGGGCGCCGAGGTGTCCACGGCGGTCACGACAGCACTCCTTCAGCCCGCAGGGCGGCGATCTCTCCGGTCTCCATGCCCACGAGGTCGCGCAGCACCTCGTCGGTGTCCTGACCGAGGGTGGGCGGGCCCCGCCGCAAGCGACCCCCGGTGTGCGCAGGCGTCGCGCTCATGCGCAGGGGCAGGCCCTCGAGCGGCAGGGGGGCCACCTCGTCGTTGCCCAGCCTGGTGAAGTGGCCCCGGTCGGCCAGCTGCGGGTCGCGCTCGAGACGGTCGGCCGCGTCCTGCACGGCCCCGGCGGGCACGCCGGCCCGCTGGAGGAGGTCCATCACCTCGTAGCGGTCTCGCTGCGCCGTCCACGCTTCGACATGGGTGTCGATCTCCCCGGCGTGGACGCGCCGTGAGTCGAAGCTGGCGAAACGGGGCTGGGCGGCCCACGGGGGCGATCCCATGGCCGCCACCAGTGCCCTCCAGTGGGCCTCGGTGCGGCAGGAGATCACCACCCACCGGTCGTCGCCGGCCGCCCGGTAGGCGCCGCCGGGGGCGGAGTCCGGCCGGCGGTTGCCGGTGGGGAAACCGGGCCGGCGCGACGAGCGGCCGTTCACCAAGGCGTCGAGGAGGATGGCGCCCGACAGTGCGGTGGCCGGCTCCAGCTGGGACACGTCGATGTGCTGGCCTCGGCCGGAGCGGGCGCGATGCAGCAGTCCGGCCACGACGGCCACCGCCCCGAGGTAGCCGCCCACATGGTCCAGGTACGAGAACGACCAGCCGGCCGGCGGCCGGTCGGGTAGCCCCACCAGGAAGGTGAGCCCGGTGAGGGCCTGGGCGGTGGGGCCCATGGTGACCTGTGCGGTGTCAGGACCTTCGTGCCCGAAGCCGCACATGGAGACGTAGACGATGTCGGGACGGACGGCGCGCTGGTCGACATATCCCAGCCCCCATCGCTCCAAGGTGCCGGCGGCGAAACTCTCGGTCACCACGTCGCAGAGCGCCACCAGTCGGCGCAGCAGGGCGAGCCCTTTGGGATGGCGGGCGTCGACGGTGATCGAGCGCTTACCCCCGGTGTTGTACTTGTAGAAGATGCCCCCCCGGTTGGGACTGGCCGCCGAGGTGGCGCTGGCCAGCGTGGCGGCACCGAACCCTTCGCCGCTGCTGCCCGGTTCGGGCACATAGGGGGGCATCACCCGGATGGGGTCGGGGCGGACGGTGCTCTCCACCCGGATGACCTCGGCTCCCAGGCACCCGCAGATCAACGTGGCCTGGGCCCCGAAGCCGAGCCGGGTGAAGTCGAGGATGCGCACGCCCTCCAGGGCCATGGGCGGCGCCGGGGCGGCACCACCGGCGCCATCGGGGCCATCGGCGCCATCGGGAGCGCCGGCCGACGACAGCTCGTCCCCCTGTCGGCCCACGAGGCCCGACGATAACGTGTTCTCCGACACGCGTGTCAGGTTCGGGCCACGGCCGGCCACCGGCACACCGTGCCGTCGGGGAGGACGACGTGGGAGCGCTGAGCATCGACGACCTGGTGTTGGTGAGCGTCGACGACCACGTGGTCGAGCCCCCCGACATGTTCGAGGGACGCCTGCCCGCCCGTTTCGCCGACGAGGCTCCGGTGGTCACCCGGCGCCACGACGGCACCGAGATATGGCGGTTCGACGGCAAAGAGGCCACCAACATCGGTCTCAATGCCGTGGCCGGCCGGCCCGTGGAGGAGTACGGCATCGAGCCCACGTCGTTCCAGGAGATCCGGGCCGGCTGCTACGACATCCACGAGCGGGTGCGCGACATGGACGCCAACGGCGTCATCGGCTCCATGTGCTTCCCCTCCTTCCCCAACCTCTGTGGTCAGCTCTT
>JASHZK010000044.1 GCA_030042575.1 Acidimicrobiales bacterium | reverse complement strand
GGCGTCGGGTGACGCGCCGGCCATGGTCCGTGCCGTCCTCAGCCTCGAAGAGGAGCTGTGGGCCTGGCGAGCGGACACCTTGCAGTCCGACGAAGCCGACCGCGGCCGGAACGCCCTGCGAGCCATGGTGGGCGAACTCGGCCAGGTGGCCGGGCAGGGGACCCGCAGCCCGTCGGAGCTGTTCGGGCCTTTCGTCGATCTGGCTCTCCAACTGCGGGAGCGAGCGCGCCGAGCCGGACGCTACGACGAGTCCGACGCCGTTCGCCGCCGCCTGGAGGAGCTCGGTGTCGAGGTGCACGACACGCCGCAGGGTTCGACCTGGGAAGCCGGAGGTGCCGGCCCCGGGAATCAAGCTCGAGGCGGCGCGGCCGGAGGGGCCTCGGAGACCGCCTGCTAGCCTGGCCCACCGATGGGTCGAGGCCCCCATCGTCTAGCGGCCGAGGACGCCGCCCTTTCAAGGCGGTAACACGGGTTCGAATCCCGTTGGGGGTGCGGTCGCTACTAGGGTCCTGTGGTGCAGTTTGGAGTGCACGCCGGCCTGTCAAGCCGGAGGTCGCGGGTTCAAATCCCGTCAGGACCGCTGCCCCGCTAGCCTCCGGGGACCATACGGTCGGGTAGCTCAGTTGGTAGAGCGCGCGCCTGAAAAGCGTGAGGTCACCGGATCGATGCCGGTCCCGACCACCACCGGCACACCGCCGGCCGGGAGCCGACTGCGCCCGACAACATGGGGGTTCGTGTCACCGGGTCGAGCGGAGACGGTCCGCTGAGGCCGGCCGGCAACGTCGATTTCGGCGTCGACGCAAAGGGCATCGACATCGACGTAACGGGTGTCAACAACGACGTAACGGGTGTCAACAACGACGCACAGAAGGTGGCATCGCAGAAGGCACAACGGCCGCCTCAGACCATCATGTGGTTAGTCTGAGCAGATGGCCGCAGGTCTTCACTGCTCGTTCGCGCCCGCTCGGGACACCACACCGACGGGCCAGCAGACGGAGCCGGGGGCGAAGCTCGGGCGCATGACTGTGCCCTGCCACTTCCGTAGCGGGACAGGGCGGTGACCGACACCGTCTGGCAGGAGGCGACCAGCACCGCGGCCGTCACCGAACCGGAGCTCTATCACGCCCCCCGATCGACGATCGACCCCGATCGCAGCAAGTCATGGCTGGGGCGGGCCCTCCCCATCCTGCGGGCCCATCGGGGCATCTGGATCACGTCGCTGGTGCTGTCGTTCCTGGGCCTCGTGTTCCAGGTCCAGATCCCGGACCTGCTCAACCACGCCATCGACAACTCGATCGTCCCCGGCATCGAACACACCCACGCCGTCCCCTTGCACATCTACGTGTGGTGGCTGCTGGGCCTGGGTATCGCCGGCGGCGTCTCGGGCTACGTCTCCCGTCTTTTTCTCTTTCAGACGGCTTACGAGATCGAGTTCGACCTGCGCAACATCCTCTACGAGCACATGGCTCACATGTCGTTCCCCTTTTATGACCGGGTGCAGACAGGCCAGTTGATCTCCCGGGCCAACTCGGACATTCGTTCCGTCCAGATGTACATGACCTTCGCCCCCATGATCCTGGTGCAGTGCTCGATCGCCGTCGTGGCCTTCGGCTACATGCTGTCGATCAACGTGCCGCTGTCGTTCGTGGCCATGATCACCATGCCCTTTGTCTTCCTGGTCGGGCATCGGATGCGCAAGGGCATGTTCCCGGTTTCGTGGCTCATCCAGGCTCGTCTGGCCGACGTGGCCACGATCGTCGACGAGAACGTGAACGGCGTACGAGTGGTGAGGTCCTTCGCCGCCGAGCAGAACCAGCTGCGACTACTGGCCAAGGCGGCCACCCGGGTGCAGTGGGGCTACATCAAGGACGCAGACCTGCGGGCGCGCTGGACGCCGGCGGTGCAGAACCTCCCGCAGGTGGGCCTGGCGCTGGTGCTGGGGTTCGGCGGCTACCTGGTGATCCACCACCACGTCGGGGTGGGGGGCATTCTCGCCTTCAACGCCTATCTCCTCATGCTCCAGGCGCCGTTCATGATGCTCGGCATGATCATCATGATGGGTCAACGGGCCGCCGCCTCCGCCGAGCGCATCTACGAGATCCTCGACGAGAAGCCGACGATCGTCGACGCGCCGGATGCGGTCGATCTCGTGGCTCCCCGGGGCGACGTGCGCTTCGAGCACGTCCGCTTCGCCTACGGCGAGGGCTCGGGCGAGGTGCTGAGCGATTTCGACCTGCACCTGCGGCCCGGCGAGACGGTGGCGCTGGTGGGCCGGACCGGGGCAGGAAAGTCCACAGTGGCCCGGCTCATGGCCCGCTTCTACGACGTCACCGACGGGCGGGTCCTCGTCGACGGCCACGACGTACGCCACGTTCGTCTCCAGTCGCTGCGGACGGCGGTGGGGGTCGTGCTCGACGAGGCTTTCTTGTTCTCGATGTCGATTCGCGACAACATCGCCTTCGCCCGACCCGACGCCGATCTGGCCGACGTCCAAGGCGCAGCACTGTCCGCCGGTGCCGACGAATTCATCCGCGGCCTGCCTCAGGGTTACGACACCGTCGTAGGCGAGCGCGGTTACACGCTGTCGGGGGGCCAGCGCCAGCGGGTGGCCCTGGCCCGGACCCTGCTGGTGAACCCCCCCATCCTGGTGCTCGACGACGCCACCAGCGCGGTGGACGTCCAGGTCGAGCAACAGATCCATGATGCGCTTCGTCTGCTCATGCGCGGGCGCACGACACTGATCGTGGCGCACCGCCTTTCCACCATCAGCCTGGCCGACCGCGTCGTGTTGCTCGAGAAGGGGCGGATCGTCGCCGATGGCAGCCACAGCCAGCTGCTCGAGTCGGTGCCGCTGTACGCCGAGGTCCTGGCCCAGGCCGAGAGCGACGAGACCGCCTTCGGCCAGGCGACCGACTGATGGGCTTCGGCTTCGGAGGTGGTGGCGGGGGCATGTTCGGTGGGGGCATGCGCCCGGGCGCCCCGGGAGCGGGTCTGCCCTTCGGCGGCATCCCCCGGGAGCTCCAAGCGGGCGTCGACCAGCTGTTGTCCGAAGAGCCCGAGCACGGCGAACCCACTGTCGTCTTCTCTCAGCACCGCAGCGACAAAGAGACGATGCGACTCACGCTGTGGCGCCTTCTCACCGATTACCCGCTGCTGCTGGTGGTGGCGGCCGTGCTGGTGGTGGCCATGAGCATCTCACTGCAAGCGGGTCCCAAGCTCACCGAGCTGGCCATCGACAAGGGGATGTCACCAGGCCACGAACACCTGGGTGTCGTCCTGGTGATCGCCGCCGTCTACCTCGGCTTCGTCGGCTTCACGGGTGTGGCGCAGCGCGTCCAGGTCGAGGTGACGGGACGCCTGGCGGCCGGGATCATGAACGACCTCCGGGTGCGCGTCTTCACCCATCTGCAGCGCCTCTCGCTCGAATTCTTCACGGCCGAGAAGGCGGGGGTGGTCATGACCCGCATGACGAGCGACATCGAGAACCTGCAGCAGTTGCTCCAGGACGGGCTGTGGCAGTTCGCCATACAGGGTCTGACCATGATCATCATCACCGTGGTCCTCCTCACCATCAACGTGGAGCTGGCGCTCATCACGGTGCTGCTGGTCATACCCGTCCTGCTGGTGTTGTCCATGTGGTTTCGCCTGGCGTCCGACCGTGGTTACGACCGCGTACGCGACGGCATCGCCGACGTGCTCGCCGACCTGTCGGAGAGCCTGCACGGCATCCGCACCGTCACGGCCAACAACCGTCAGCGCTACAACGTCGTGCATCACCGCAACGTGGTGGGGAGCTACCGTGACGCCAACGTCTACACGGCCCACATCAACGCCGTGTACGGGCCGGGAACCCAGCTCATCGGATGGCTGGGCCAGGGTGCCCTGCTGGCCATCGGCGGGGAGATGGTGGTGCACCACAGCCTCACCATCGGTGGGCTCGTGGCGTTCTTCTTGTACCTGAACCGCTTCTTCGCCCCGATCCAGCTGCTGGTGCAGCAGTACAACACCTTCCAGCAGGGCCAAGCCTCCGTGTACAAGCTCCGCACGCTGCTCGAGACCGACACCTCGGTACCGGAAGCGCCCGACGCCACCGATCTGCCCCCGATCGAGGGCGAGATCGTGTTCGACCGGGTGAGCTTCGAATACCAGCCGGGCAAACCGGTGATCAGCGACGTCGACCTGCGCATCGCCCCGGGCGAGACGGTCTCCTTCGTCGGCCCCACCGGGGCGGGCAAGTCGACCCTGGCCAAGCTCATCACCCGCTTCTACGACCCTTCTGAAGGCCGAGTGCTCATCGACGGGCACGACCTGCGCACGGTGACCCTGGGGTCGTTGCGCCGACAGCTCG
>JASHZK010000393.1 GCA_030042575.1 Acidimicrobiales bacterium | reverse complement strand
GGCGCTGGCGGGCCTTGGGATTCTGGCCAGTCCGGCTTCGGCCGCCTCGTTCAACGGTCCGGCCGCGGGCAAGGTGGTGTGCAAGGACACCACCATCACCGTCACCTTCAAGAGGCCCATCACCAACAAGGGAGGGGGTAAGGCCAGCAGAGACGTGAGCGGTACAGCCAAGGGCTGCACCGTGACCGGCGAGTCGCCCGAGCACGAGACCATCAGCGAGGGCGTGATCACTCTGCCCCTGAGCGGACTCAGCGACCAGCTGTTCACGTACTCTCCGATCAATTGCGGGAGCCCGGCCGGCATGGCCGGCGAGTTCGACGTGACCTGGACCGGTACGTACACCGCCCGGGCCCAAGGATTCTCCGGAAAGGCAATGTTCGCTGAATCCCAAATTTCAGTTCCTGCTGCCAGCGGCAGCGAGGGCATCAAGACCGTCACCAAAGCAGGCACCCGGGCCAGGGGGTTGACCTTCTCACCACTGGGAACGGTCGTCACGGGCTCGTTCGACGATCCCCACGACGCTGCCTCGGCCACTCTCTACACCACCGACACCGCCTCAACGCTCAGGTCGGCCTGCGCACACAAGGGCATCTCCACGCTGACCCTGACCGGGACGCTCACCGTCGGCGAGGCTTCTTGATCTAGCGAGGGCTGATGTCGTCGCCGAACACTGGGCCTGCGCCCGCCGGCCCCCGGGGCCTCTTCAGCCGGTGACCGGCGCCGAGGCAGGAGATTCGTCGAGTGGCCGGTCGATGGTGTCGAAGGTGGCACCGACCCGCACGGATCCGCGCACGGGCAGACGGGCCGACGAGCGGTCAGGATCGAGCCACTCGCTGAAGGTCATCCCTGTCACCCGTTCGAGCACGGCGACGTCAGCCTTGAATCTCGGGATCAGGGCTCGCCGTTCCCGGCCCGTCAGGGTCCGGCGGGTCTTTTGTTGTCGCTGCAGGAGCCGCAAGGTTGGCGAGCCGACCAGGCGCCCGATTGCCTCCGGCATCCGGCCCGGAAGCTTGTAAGCCAGCGATTCCCCGCTTCGCATGAGGCGGCGCAGGGCCTCGTTGAGTGGCGAATCAGAGACGTCGGCGGTGACGTTCGCCGCCGGCAGTGAGTGGACGAGGCCAGGGTCGACACCGAGGAACTTGCAGACTCGACTGACGGTCGCTTCGGGTTCGTCGCACAGGTCCCGGTAGCGAAGCAGGAGCACCTGAGCGGGCGGGAAGTATCGGTACAGGTCCTCGATCTGCTCCCCGTAGCGGCTGAGGCGGACGTAGGACCACATGGGGTACCACCCCAGGCGCTGGCGCTCGTCCTCCAGCGAACAGGCGGTCACGAAGTCCCGCTCACGCTCCAGACCCACCGAACGCATGTGGGTCCAGTTGGAGTGGGCGCGGTCCACCGGGTCGCGCAGCACGGCGATGAGGCGAGCCGAGGGCACCAGCTCGTGCATCCGTCGGTGAGCTTCGAAATCCGAGAGGTAAAGGGTGGTGGACTCACCGCACATGGCACCGGCGGGGGCGGAGGCGAAGAGCTCTTCGTACTCCTCCTGCCGCCAGATGTAGGTGGCTTTGGAGTGCTCCGAGCCCGGACCTCCGAGTGTCTTTGGGCGGCCGTCGGTCAGGAAGAACTTGGGCTCCTTGACCGGTGACAAAAAGAGCTGCGGATGCCCGGCCAGGGCCACGTGCAGCGCCGTGGTGCCAGCCTTGGGCGCGCCGACAATGAGAAAGTCGGGTAAAGGCATGGCCCTACCTCTGTGGCTGTCTCGACCCTACCTGCCCAGCCGGCACGTCAACCGATCCGGACCGGGTCACCACGGCTCCTCGGACTCGGACGAGGGTGCTCCGTTCGGATGGGTCTTCTGGGAGGCAGCTTCTCCCCGATGGGCGAATCCGTCGGCGATGCCCAGGAAGGCCAGCATCCGCTGCTCGCGCCGGGCCCGGCTCACCGTGTCGAGTGCGAGGCCGGTGGCGAAGCACTGTGCCGCCAGGATCTCCAATCCTGTGGCCAGCACGGCGGTCGGAAGGCGAGGTACCCGGTGGGACCGCACGAAGGTCGTCAGGACGGGAATGCCGAGCATCATCCCGATGACAGCCAGGATGACTCCCAGGGTGCTGAAGAAGGCCATGGGCCGCCCGTGCCGCATGAGCCCGACGATGGCGCGAAGGATCCTCATCCCGTCGCTCCATGTCCCCAGCTTGCTCGCCGAGCCGGCTGGGCGCTGCTTGTAGGGGCCGGCCATCTCGTGCACGCTCACGTCGAGTTGCAGGGCGTGGATGGCCAGCTCGGTCTCGATCTCGAACCCGTTGGACACGACGGGGAAGGACTTGACCAGCCGCCGTGAGCATCCCTTGTAGCCGGAGAGCACGTCGTCGAGCTTCAGCCCGAAGAGTCGCTTCAGCAGCCCACCGAGGACGCGGTTGCCGAGCATGTGCCCCGGCCGGAAGGCGTCGTCGTCGACGGGGACACGCGCCACGTTCACGAGATCGTGGCCGTCGAGAACCAGGGCGGCGACCTGTGGGGCGACCGACGGGTCATAGGTGTCGTCGCCGTCGACGAGGATGTAGCAATCGGCGTCGACGTCGGAGAACATGCGCCGCACCACGTTGCCCTTGCCCGGTTGTGGGACGCTGCGCACGATCGCCCCGGCGGCAGTGGCACGTTTGGCACTGGCATCGCGCGAGCCGTTGTCGAAGACATAGATCGTCGCCTCGGGCAGTGCCTCGGCGAAGCCCTCCACCACCGAGCCGATGGTCGCCTCTTCGTCCCGGCACGGGACCAGCACCGCCACCCGAGCCTGGCCGATCGGCGGAAGTGCGGGAGCTCCAGAAGGCTTGAACAGCGCAGCGTCGACCGCGCTACTGCGAATAGTCGATCGCAACCCGATCTTCAACACAGCCGTCCCCTTCGATCGACCCCGTTGATCATCCGGCATCCGCCAGGTCGGAGGGCACGGCGACGCCCTTCCGCCATCACCACGGCGCCTGCCGTCTCACCGCTGCCCACCCCGTCGTACAGCACGTCTCCCCCCGGAACTCGGCCACCCTGCTGCCGAGCGATCGACAGCGGCGTCTCGTAGATGAGTCGAGTCACTCTACGCGCTCAATCTACGGCCTCGGCCGCAGGGTTGCCCTCATCAGAAATGACCATCCTGCCCTGCATTTGGTGGACGCCAAGGTGGGAGCGGACCGTCATCAGCGTCTTGCCTCCCACGGCGGCGCCTTCGTCCTCCCGAAGCGAGAGCCGTCCGGGCCCGGTCACCCACGGTGACCAAGCCGGCCAGGACCAGGGAACCGACGCCGAGCTCAGCCAGGAGGCGAAGGCCGGGACCGCCACCGGTGTCGGCCAGCCCCGACGTGGTCGGGGGCGTGGTGGTGGCGGTGGCCAGCTGGGGCGTCACGGCGCTGCCCGAGGGAGTGGCGGTGGTGAGCCCCGTCGACGTGGCGATGTCCTCGTTGGGATACGCCGTGCAGCTCAGTGTCAGCGCCTCCGTGACGATGCTCAAAGACTCTTTGGACGCCACGGAGATCGTGATGGCTCCCCCGGTGGCGATGAACGGCCCCACGGAGACGCCCGGGGACAGGACAGTCAGGGCCAGACCAGTGGAGGGGATCGTGCCCGGAATGGGGGTGTCGATCTCCAGGGTGGGGGTGTTGAGGCTCGCCGGTGTCGCTCCGCTGGCGTCGAGGGCCGCCGTCGCCGAACCATGGAGCGAGGTGTCCCCTAGGTCCTTGGCTGCCGCCACGAGCTGCTCTGGGATGTCCAGCACCGTGTGGAAGTCGGTCACGTCGAAGGTCGAGCCCGCCGCCAGGGTGGACGGGCTGATGATCCCCGAGGTGACCACGTTGTTGATGACGACGGTGCCCACCGGCGTGCCCGGGCAGTACACCTCGTAGGGCGAAGTAGAGGCGGCGACCGCCGTCGGCGCCGCACCCAGCACCACCCCTCCGGTGACCGCCCCGACGATGCCGGCGGCAGCGGCGATGCGAGATATCGCTCTCGTGATCAAGCGCGACCCGTGCATCTGGCCCATCTCTGTGGACTGTAGATAACCACTCATCGTGGTGATATCATCACGATTGATGAATAGACAGGCAGCGGGACTCTCTGCCTCGACAGCTCCTGTCAACGGTGGTTTTCCCGGCCATTTTCTGTCTGGAGGGCGTTGGAGGGTGACACCTGGCAGAAGGCGTGGGGGTCGTACCCGTAGTGGCTGGTGGCCCATGGTGAATGGATGACCGCCCTGGCGAAGCTCACACAGGAGCTGTCCCCCGCTGCCAACAGGCGCAGGATCTTGGCATAGGCCCCGTTGTGCAGGAGGGTGGCCGCCGTGGCCGCCATCCCGGTGCTCATCGAAGGGAAGATGGGGATCCCGGTGTTCACACCCGAGCTGGTCACCTGGTGCCGGTACCTGTTGGCGTAGAGCGACGTGTTGAGCGGGTTGTCGGCCCACAACCCGCCCTCGTTTGCCATCCAGCGGCCCAGCAGGACCACGTTGTCCGACGTCGCCTGGATGTGATAGCGGCCCTTCGACTGGGCGTCGACATCGTGGATGATGCCGACGGCCGCCTGCGCCACCTTGGCGGGGACCCCGGCGGGATCTGCCCGCGCCGTGGAGCGCGCTGCCGCCGGGCGCCGGGTGGTCGCCGCAACGGTGCTCGCCGGGTCCGAGGTCGACGACGCGGTGGAGGCCCGTGCCGGGTCACCGGCTGAAGACGGGACGGCGGTCGTGGTCGTGGACCCGTGGGCCCTGTCCCTCAGCAGGGCTGCGTATCTCGCCAAAGCCGACTTTTCCGACTCTTTGCCGTGGTGTTTGGCCCTGGTGGCACGAGAGGCGTTGGCGGCAGGCGCCCCGGTCGAGCCGGGCAGCTGCAAGGCCAACAAGGGGAGGACGACCGCCGCCGTGGCCACCCCGACGAGGAATCGGTTGCG
>JASHZK010000392.1 GCA_030042575.1 Acidimicrobiales bacterium | reverse complement strand
AACCTCGAAGAACTATGACCAGCACTACCGAGCCGGACCTCGAGCGCTTTCGGACCAGGGCCAAGGAGCTGTGCCGCCATGAGCGCCATGTGATGGCCACCCGGACGCCCAAGTCCTACGAGCTCTACGAGCGGGCCCGGCGCAGCCTGCCATTGGGGGTGCCCTCCTCCTTCCAGGCGGCCGACCCCTATCCCATCTATCTGTCCCACGGGCGCGGAGCTGAGGTTTGGGACGTGGACGGCACCTCCTACTTCGACTTCCACAACGGTTTCGGCTCGGTGGCAGTGGGCCACGCCCATCCCAAGGTGGTGGAGGCCATCGAGCGAGCGGCTCGCTCCGGGTCGCACTTTGCCGCGCCCACCCAGTCGTCGGTCTTGTTGGCGGAGGAGCTTTGTCGGCGGTTCCGCCTGGACCGGGTCCGGTTCACCAACTCCGGGACCGAGTCGACCATGGATGCCATCCGGGTGGCCCGCGCCGCCACGGGCTGCGACGTGGTGGTCAAGATCGAAGGTTCCTATCACGGGCATCACGACACGGTCATGTACTCGGTGGCTCCCGGAATGCAGCTCGTCAAAGAATCGGACGAAACCGGGCACCAGCCGCCCGCCTCCCGGGGCATCCCCGGCACGATGGGCGACCTGACCGTGGTCGTCCCCTACAACGATCTCGAAGCGGTAGAGGAGCTCTTTGCCCAGAGAGGCGAGGAGATCGCCTGCTTCATCCTGGAACCGGTGATGATGAACATCGGGATCGTGCTTCCCCAGCCGGGTTATCTCGAAGGACTGCGCAGGCTGTGCACCGAGTACCAGGTGGTCCTCATCTTCGACGAGGTCAAGTGCGGGGCCACCATCGCCCCCGGAGGTGCCACCGAGCGCTTCGGGGTCCAAGCCGACCTGGTCTGCCTGGCCAAGACCATCGGCGGGGGGACGCCTCTCGGCGCCTTTGGGGGTCGGGCCGAGCTCATGGAGCTGATCGGGGCCGGCGTGGCCCAGCAGGGAACGTTCAACGGCAACCCGCTGGTCACGGCGGCCGGGCTGGCCGCCCTCACCCAGGTGCTGACGCCCGAGGCCTACGACCACCTCACCCGCATCGGGGCCCGTCTGGCCCGTGGTTGCCGAGCCGCCATCGACCAGTGGGGTCTCCCCGCCCACGTCGTCGATCTGGGCTGCAAAGGATGCGTTTCCTACCGGCGCCAGCCCCTGGTCGACTACCGCAGCTTCCTCGAGACCGACGCTGACCTGTTCGACGCCTCATGGACCTGGCTCGTCAACCGGGGCATCTTCATGACCCCTGGCAACGAGGACCAGTGGACCCTGTCGGTCCAGCACGACGATCGACACGTCGACCGCTTCGTCGAGGTGTTCTCCGAGTTCTGCGCCGCCGTCGCTCGGTGACCAGTTCGGCTCCCAGGTTCGGGCGGCGGGTTGGTGCGTCCTCCCGCCAAGAGGTGGTCGGTGCCTCCATGGCCGTCAGCGGAGCGCCTGTGGTTTCTGAGGGCTCGCGCATCGACGAGGTCGACCGGCGCATCATGGCGGAGCTGCAGGCCGACGGTCGCCGCCCCTACACCCGGATCGCCCCCGCCGTAGGGCTGTCCGAGGCAGCCGTGCGCCAGCGGGTCCAGCGGCTCGTCGACAGCGGGGTGATGCAGATCGTGGCCGTGACCGATCCCCGGGTTCTCGGCTTCGGGCGCCAGGCCATGATCGGGCTTCGGGTGGAGGGCGACACCCGAAAGGTGGCCGACGCCCTGGCGGCCCTGCCTCAGGTGGCGTACGTGGTGCTGACCGCCGGCGCCATCGACATCCTGGCCGAGGTGGTGGTGGAAGACGACGAACGGCTCATCGAACTGCTCAACGACAAGATCCGCACGCTGCCCGGGATCCTGGCCACCGAGACCACCATCTACCTCCGCATCCACAAAGAGATCTACGAATGGGGCGGTCGCTGAACATGTGGGGATTGCCCCGGGATTCCCGCGGGCACCGACCATGGGGCAGTAGCGCCGGCTCGACGGGTCATACCGACTCCGAGATATGACAAAGCCGATATGTCCGGCCGGGGCTCAGACGTGATGGATCACCCAGGTGATGCCCTGGTACGTGCGGTAGCCGAGATAGACGACGCTGGCCACCAGCATCACCTTGAAGGTCCACGGCACCGGACGGCGTTCGGAGCGCAGCACGGTGCCGCACTGCGGGCACTCCCCTTCCTCGCCGAGGCTGTCGTCCTCGATGTCGGCTTGGCACTGCTCGCACCAGATCACGGCGGTTTCGCTCATTTGCGCAACCGCACGCGCAGCTTCACGGGCGTCGGGCCGATGGCGAACGTCTCCCGCAGCTTGCGCTCCACGTAGCGCAGGTACGGTGCCGGCAACCGGCCCGTGGAGAACAGGGTGAAGGTGGGTGGGTCGGTGGCCCCCTGCACGGCGTAGCGGATGCGACCTCCGGGCGACCCGTGGGCGGCTTGGATGGCCCGGATGGCCCGGTTGAGCTCCCCGGTGGGAATCCGCGTCCGGTACGCCTCCGCCGCATTGCGTAGTGCCGGGAGGATGCGGTGCACGCCGAAGCCGGTCTGGGCGCTCGCTTTCACCACCGGGGCCTCACCCAGAAAGGCGAGGCGGTCCTCCACGTCCTCCAGCATCTCGAGTCGGGCGCCGGTGTCCAGCAGCTCCCATTTGTTGAGCACTACGACCACCGGGCTCCCGGCGGCTCCGATGCGCTCGGCCAAGCGCTGGTCCTGGTGGGTCACCCCCTCGGTGGCATCGACCAGGAGCAACACGACGTCGGCCTGGTCGAGGGCGGCCAGGGTACGAACCATGGCGAAGTACTCGGTCCCGTCCTCCGTGCGCGACGCTCGGCGCAGGCCGGCAGTGTCGACGAAGCGGATGGGTCCGTGAGCCGTGTGGAGCACGGTGTCGACCGCGTCGCGGGTGGTCCCGGGCCGGTCGTGGACGACGGCGCGCTCCTCGCCCGCCAGCCGGTTGAACAGCGTGGACTTGCCCACATTGGGACGGCCCACCAACGCCACCCGGAGGGCCTCGTCCTCAGGGGCCGGCCCTCCGTCGATGTCGCCGGCCAGAGGCAGGTCGACCTTGACCCCGTCCGCCGGCAGGCGCCGCATCACCTCGTCGAGGAGATCGCCCGTTCCCCGGCCGTGTAGGGCGCTCACCAGGTACGGCTCTCCCAGCCCGAGCGAGAGCGCCTCCCAGGCGTCGGCCTCCCGCCGCTCGTTGTCGACCTTGTTGGCCACCAACATGGCCGGGCGGCCGCGGCGGCGGATGCGACGGGCCAGCTCCTCGTCCTCCACCGTCACCCCCACCGTGACGTCGATCACCTGCAGGACGAGATCGGACGTTGCCATGGCCTTGTCGCTCTGAGCGCTGACCTTGGCCTCGAGGTCGTCACCCCGCCCCAACCAACCACCGGTGTCGACCACGGTGAACAGGCGGCCGTTCCATTCGGCGTCGTGCACCAACCGGTCGCGGGTCACGCCCGGGCGCTCCTCCACGACGGTGACCCGGCGCCCGAGGATGCGGTTGACCAAGGTGGACTTGCCCACGTTGGGGCGCCCGGCGATCACCACGACGGGGCGTGCCTCGGGCTCCGGAGCTCTCGTCGTCATGCCCGGCGCAGGGCCTCGGCCAACGAGCGCCCGTCGCTCGGCACCACCTCCACCGGGCGAGGCAGGTCCGACACCGGGACCCCGTCGAGGAAACGGCCACCCGACAGGCACACGTCGGGTAACAGGTAGCGGTGCCCGACCGGCTCCTGGGCCAGGGCGGCGGCCACGTCGGCCCCGGTGAGCAACCCGGTCACGGCGATGGTGCCGCCGAAGAAGTCGTTGCGCACGGGCACGAGCCGCAGCGGCGAGCCGTGTGGCGTGCCCTGGTCCAGGTGCGAGGCGAGGACGTCGCCGAGCACGGCGGCGCCCAGCTCGCCGGTGACGACGGCCACCGGCGTCCGGGCCGTCTCCTTCCGCAGCGTCACCGGCCCGGCAACAGCCCGTACGGCGCGATACCCGGCCGGTGGCGCCCCGTCTACCCAGGCGAAGAATCCGGGGCGCACGCCGTGGGCGCAGCTCTGGTCGCCGGCAAAGGCCGCCTCGAAGGCGCGGGCCATGCCGATGCCGTTCTCGTGCTGAGGGAAGCCGTCGTAGGCCTCGGTCGGGGGGAAAGGCCGAGCGGCCATGAGGTAGTACTCGTCGGCGGCGTACACCAAGCGCCGTCCCAGGGTGTCGGCGGCGATGGCCTGCCACTGCTCGACGGTGTCCACCACGGACGACGCCTCGCCCCGGGTGTGGGGTCGCATGTTGGGCTCCGTGGAGTACCGGCTCAGACCCAAGGGGACACAGGCCACGCTGGCCAGCTCCGGGTACTGATCGACGATCCCGGCCATGGTGGCCTCCAGGGCCTCGCCGTCGTTCACCCCGGGGCACACCACGACCTGACCGTGCACCTCGATGCCGGCATCGAGCAGGGCCCGCAGCCACCGCAGGCTGGTGGCGCCCCGGTGGTTGCGCAGGATACGGGCACGCAGCTCAGGGTCGGTGGTGTGGATGGACACGAAGAGCGGAGACAGCCGTTCGCTCACCACCCGCTCGAGATCGAGTTCGGTGAAGCGGGTCAAGGTGGTGAAGTTTCCGTAGAGAAAGCTGAGGCGGTAATCGTCGTCCTTCAGATAGAGGCTGCGGCGCATGCCTTTGGGCAGCTGGTAGATGAAACAGAATTCGCAGTGGTTGTCGCAGGTGCGCACCCGGTCGAAGACGGCCGAGGACACCTCGGCCCCGAGGATCTCCCCGCCCGCCTTGACGGCGACCAACTCCAGTTCCTGGTGCCCTCGGCGGACGGTGAGGACGGGATCGGGGTCGTCCACCAAAAGGCGGTACTCGATCACGTCGCGCGGCACCCGGCCGCCGATGGCCAGGATCTCGTCGCCTACTTCCAGCCCGGCTCGGGCGGCGGCGCTGGCAGCCGCCACGGAGACCACCCGGGGGGCCGACATGGCACCAGGGTATCGCCGATAACCTGGCGTTCGTGCCGGTGGAACGGGTTCTGCTGGCCTCTCCCCGGGGCTTCTGCGCCGGTGTGGAGAAGGCGATCAAAGCGTTGGCCTGGATGGTGCGCGTCTTTCAGCCGCCCGTGTACTGCTATCACGAGATCGTGCACAACCGGCACGTGGTCGACCAGTTCCGCGCCCGAGGCGTGGTCTTCGTCGACGACGTCGCCGAGGTCCCGGCCGGCGCCCCCATCATGCTCTCGGCCCATGGCTCGGCCCCCGAAGTGGTGGCCGCCGCTCGGGCCCACGGCCGGGTGGTGGTCGACGCCGTGTGCCCCCTCGTGACCAAGGTGCACCACGAG
>JASHZK010000391.1 GCA_030042575.1 Acidimicrobiales bacterium | reverse complement strand
CCCTACCTGCGCCGGAACATCGGATGCGTGTTTCAGGATTTCCGCCTTCTGCCCAACAAGTCGGTGTTCGAGAACGTGGCTTTCGCTTTGGAGGTCATCGGCCGGCCCAAGCACGTCATCGTCTCGCAGGTACCACAGGTACTCGAGCTGGTGGGTCTGGCCCGCAAGCGGGACAACTTGCCCAGCGAGCTGTCGGGTGGCGAGCAGCAGCGAGTGGCTGTGGCCAGGGCATTCGTCAACCGACCGCTCATCCTCTTGGCCGACGAGCCCACCGGGAACCTGGATCCGGCTACCAGCCAGGGGATCATGCGCTTGCTGGACCGGATCAACCGCACAGGGACGACGGTCGTCGTCGCCACCCACGATGCCAGCATCGTCGACCAGATGCGCCGTCGGGTCATCGAGCTCGATCACGGCTCCCTGGTGCGCGACCAGGAACGCGGCGTGTATGGCTACGGGACTTGAGGGCGAGGGAGTGAGGTTTTGGCAGTTTCCGTCGACTACGTAGCCCGGGAGACGGCGTCGAACCTGTGGCGCAACCGGCTCATGACGATCGCTGCGGTCCTGACCGTGGCGGTCTCCCTGTCGTTGGCAGGTGCCGCTCTGCTCCTGAGGCAGGGAGTGGCCCACGCCACCATGAAATGGGAGCACGGCGTCAACGTGCTCGTGTTCCTCGACGCCGGGATCACTTCGAACCAGAAGACGTCTCTGAATCAGCAGCTGACCGCTCTTCCCTATGTGAAGAGCTGCCTGTATCGCAGCCAGCAGTACGACTACGACGAGGCCCGCCAGCTCCTGCCCCCCGACGAGTCGCAGGCCTTGACCGTGGCCACCATGCCCTCGTCCCTGCGCTGCGTCCTGCAGAACCCCGACCAGGCCCAGGCCATCTACGTCGAGTTCCGTGGCCGGCCGGGAGTGCAGGCGGTGTCCTACCTCAGTCAGGCCGTGAGGAACATGGAACAGGTCGTCCACATTCTCCAATGGGTGTTCATCGCCGTCGCCCTCATCTTGCTGCTCTCGGCCTCGGTGCTCATCTTGAACACCATCCGCCTGGCCATCTTCGCCCGACGCAGAGAAGTGGCCGTGATGAAAGTGGTGGGGGCGACCAACTGGTTCATCCGCGTCCCCTTCATGTGCGAAGGGCTGGTACAAGGTGTGCTGGGCGCCTTGGTGGCGGCCGGAACGGTGGTCCTGCTGCACTTCCTCCTCGACCACTTCGCGGCCGGGAGTCCCAACAGCGTGCTCTACCAGATGCGCATGCCCGGGTCCCAGGTGCTGGTCACGAACGTCGTGGTGGTGATGGTGGGCCTGGTGGTGGGGACCTTGGGGTCGGCCTTCGCCGTCCGCCGCTTCTTGGACACCTGAGGGCCAGCTCCCGGCCGCCACCGCCACCGCCACCGCCACCGCCACCGCCACCGCCACCGTACCGGCGCCGGCGCCGGCGCCGGCGCCGGCGCCCGCCTCGCTCAGCCCTTGTTGGCGCCGTGCTGGCGGACGAAATCGTTGACGACGTAGTAGGCGTCGATCGACTCACCGGCGTCGCCCCAGAACCCCTGGAGCACGTCGTACTCCATGGCGCCCCGCTCCACGTAGTAATTGTTCACATCGGTGATCTCGAGTTCCCCGCGCCCAGAGGGCACCAGGGCGCCGATCACCTCGAAGACGTCGGGCGAGTAGCAGTAGATCCCCGTTACCGCGTATTGGCTGGGGGGGTCGTCGGGCTTCTCGTGGATGCGGCGGATGCGCTGCTGGTCGTCGAATTCGGGAACCCCCAGATGGCGGAGGTGGACAGGGTCGGACTCCTGGCTGAGGAGGATCCTGGCCCCTTGGCCCTGGTGGGCGAAGCGCTCCACGGTGGGCCGGAACGTGTGCTCGACGATGTTGTCGGCCAACATGACCAGCACCGGCTCGTCGCCGATGAAGTGTTCGGCCAGCCCGAGCGCCTCGGCGATCCCGCCCGGGCGGTCCTGGTACCCGTAGGAGAGCCTGTCGATACCGTGGTCGTGCCCACTGCCCAGCAGGCGGAGGAATTCGCCGGCATGGGTGCCGCCGGTCACCAGCATCATCTCGTTGATGCCGGCCGAGACCAACGCTTCGATGGCATAGCTGATCATGGGCCGGTCGTAGATGGGCAGCAGGTGTTTGTTGGTGATACGGGTGAGAGGGTGCAGACGGGTACCGGTTCCACCGGCGAGGATCACCCCCTTCATGCCCGGTCCGTCCCGCTGGCGGGCACCGGTGCCCCGACGCCGATCCATTCGGCCATCTCGGCCCTGTGCCGGTTGTAGTCGACCTTGCCCGAAGGAGCGCGTTCGATACTGGGGACGATTCGGATGCGCCGTGGCGCTTTGTAGGACGCCAACTGGGTTCGGACGTAGTCGATGAGCTCGGCTTCGTCGGCTTCTTTCCCCGGCCCTAATTCCACGGCGGCCGTCACCGCCTCGCCGAAGCGATCGTCGGGGACGCCGACGACCACGGCGTCTCTGACTGCGGGGTGGCGCTTGAGTGCTTCTTCGACCTCCTCGGGGAAGACCTTTTCGCCTCCGGTGTTGACCACCACCGAGCCTCGACCCAGGAGCTGGATGGAGCCGTCGGCTTCCACGATGGCGTAATCGCCCGGGATCGAATAGCGCACCCCGTCGATCACGGGGAAGGTGGCGGCTGTCTTGGCCGTGTCCTTGTAGTACCCGAGCGGGTTGCGCCCGCCCAGGGCCAGCACACCGCTGTGGCCGGATCCGGGGCGCACGTCCGTGCCGGTGTCGGGATCGATGACCCGGACCTCGGGTCCCAGGATGAAGTGAGCGGTGTGCTGGGCCGAGGACCCGGTGGAGACCGACGCTCCCATGCCGAGCGCCTCGGACGACGAGAAGGCGTCGATGAGCATCATGGTCGGGTGGTGCTTGAGTAGTCCCAGCTTGGTCTCCTCGCTCCACATGACACCGGAGGAGATGATGGCCAGCAGAGTCGACAGCGAGTAACGGCCGGGATCGGCATCGAGGGCGGAGAGGATGGGCTTGGCGAAGGCGTCGCCCACGATGGTGAGCACGTTGACGTTCTGGCGGCCGATCGTGTCGAGCAGCTCGGCCGGCTCGAAGTGACGATCGGTCAGCAGTACCACGCAACCGCCCACCAGCAGCGCACCCAACGACGTGAAGAGGCCCGTGCCGTGCATGAGGGGACAGGCGGGGAGCAGGGCAGGTCCCGATCCGACGATGGTCTTGCGCAGGCTGTCGACTCCTTCCTCTTCGTTCACCCGGATCAAGCCTCCGGCGTTCAGCCTTCTCAGCAGGTCGTCCTGGCGCCACATGACGCCCTTGGGCATCCCAGTCGTCCCGCCGGTGTAGAGGAGCAGCAGGTCGTCGCCGCTTCGGCCCCAAGGAGCCCGGGTCCGATCACTTGCGTCCCGGCTCGATGCGGCCTGCTCGTAGGGGATGGCCCAGCCCGGGCAGGCAGCGGTGCCGTCGTCCACCCACAGCCAGCTGGCCACCCTGGGGACCCGAGCTCGTAGACCCTCGATCCTCTCGGCGAAAGTGCCATGGAAGACGACGGCCACGGCATCGGCGTTGTCCCACAGATACACGAGTTCGTCCTCGTGGTAGCGGTAATTGGTGTTGACCGGGACGAGGCCGGCTTTGAAGGCGGCGAACACGGACTCAAGGTATTCCGGTCCGTTGTAGAGGTACTGGACGACTTTGTCCTGTGCCTTGACCCCGGCCTCGAGCAGGAATCGGGCCACGGAATCGGCTCGGCGATCGAAATCCTCCCAGCGGACGCGGCGCTCTCCTTGCACCAAGGCCGGAGCATGGGGGAGGAGGTCGGCCACCGTCTCCCAGGCATCGGCGAAGTTCCATTCGGTCATCGCAGCAGCCTACGCTCCCCGGTCATGGAGCTTGCCCTTCCCGGCGACGACCACCCGGCTCGTCGTGCCGTGCACACCTGGATCGCCGCCCATCCCCGTCCCAGCCCGCGCGAGTTGGCCGAGGCCGGTTACGTGGCTCCCCACTGGCCGGTGCCATGGGGGTTGGGTGCCGATGCGCTGTCCCAGCTGGTCATCGACGACGAGCTCCGGCGGGCCGGAATTCACCGGCCGTTCAACCAGATCGGCATCGGTTGGGCCGGGCCCACCATCATCCACGCCGGTACCGAAGCGCAAAAGCAGCGTTATCTTCCGCCCATCCTCACCGGAGAGGAGGTGTGGTGCCAGTTGTTCAGCGAGCCCGGTGCCGGCTCCGACCTGGCCGGGTTGTCCACCCGAGCGGTACGAGACGGCGACGAGTGGGTCATCAGTGGCCAAAAAGTGTGGACCAGCTTCGCCCATATCGCCGTCTTCGGCATCCTCCTGGCCCGGACCGATATCCAGGCCCCCAAGCACCAGGGCATCTCCTACTTCATCTGTCCCATGAAGGCGCCTGGGGTCACGGTGCGGCCCATCATCGACATGACCGGCGACCACGCTTTCAACGAGGTCTATCTGGATGACGTTCGCCTGCCTTCCCGCAACCTGGTGGGCGCCGAGAACGGAGGCTGGGCGCTGGCCAAGGTGACATTGAGCAACGAACGGGTCTCGTTGTCGGGGGAAGGGTCGTTGTGGGGTCAAGGTCCGACGGCGGCCGATCTGGTGGACCTCGTCCGGCGTACCGGTGGCACCCACGACCCGGTACTGCGCCAGGAGCTGGCCAAGGTGTGGGGGGAGGGTGAAGTGCTGCGTGTCATCCGCCTGCGAACGGTGAGCGCCACGTTGTCAGGCCGGACGCCGGGGCCGGAGGCTTCGGTGGGCAAGGCGTTGGCCGACGAGCACGGGCAGCGGGTGATGGCGGCTGCGTCGCTGGTGGCCGGAGCGCGGGCCCTGTTGGCGGACTCCGGGCCGGTTGGAGACGGGCAGGCCGACGACGGCCAGGGCTGGCGCTGGCCCGACAGGGTGTGGGCCAAGGGGTATCTGTTCTCCCGGGCGCTCACCATCGGTGGCGGCACTTCGCAGGTGCAGCGCAACATCATCGCCGAGCGGGTCCTGGGGCTGCCCCACGACGTCGACACGGAGGTGGGGCGGAGCTGAGCCCCGTCTCATTCGCTCACGGGGCGACGTCGACGTCGGTCGATGGCGCCCTGCTGGGCACGGAGCGGTGACAACACCCGGTCCGGTCACCGGGCCCGCTGGCGGACCTTGCGAACGAAGTCGGCGAAGGCGGCCGGATGGCTCAGATGGGCGCCGTGGGCGGCGAAGGGGATGTCCACCAGCTCGGAGTCGGGCACGAGCCGGTGGAGCTCTTCGGCGGCACGGCGGTGGTGCCATCTCGAGTCATTGCCACGGGCGAACACAGCAGGGACGGCGAGGTCTCTGACCTCGAAGGGCGACGGCGACGAGCGAAGTGAGGTCAATTCGGCCACGAGGGCGGGCCCGTCGGCGCGCAGGGTGGCCCGGGCGCGTTCGCTGAGTCGGTCCCAGGCGCCGGGGTCGCCCGCCATGCGCCGGAAGAAGCCCTCGGCGTATCGGGCGGGATCCTCCTCGACCCCGCCTCTGGTCCTCGAGGGCCACCACTGCTCCCACGGGAGCGGCGGCTCGTAGGCCCCCACGGCCACCACCACCGCCGGGGCCTCGAGGGCGGCGCCCAGGGCCACGTCGCCTCCATAGGAGTGGCCGATCACTGCGGCGGGCCCGTCTCCCACCAGCTCCAGGAGGTCGGCCACGTGATCGGCCAGCACCCCCGCCGGCCGGGACTCCCGCGACATGCCGTAACCACGGCGGTCGTAGCTCACCACGGGCAGATCGGGCAGCCGGCGCACCACTCGGCTGAAGGTGCTGCCGTGCGCCAGCGATCCGTGTACCAGGATCACCATCGGCCCTCCGTCTCCCGGGGCGTGATGATCGAGGACGTGAAGCGGGGATGGACGTGGCACCGGGGTCAGCCTTCCAGGCGGCTGGCCGACTGCGCCACGGGCGGAAGGCGACGCCGCTCGAACAGGGGTGGGACGACAGGGTCCCGGTAGGATCGGCTGCGATGCCACAGCGTCGTCGCACCGTTCCCGAAGCGCCTCCGGGGGGCGCCTTCGGGCCCAATGCCTGGCTCGTCGACGACATGTACGAGCAGTACCGAGCCGATCCCTCCTCGGTGAGCGAGAGTTGGCAGGAATTCTTCGCCGACTACGCGCTCACGTCCACGAGCGCCGACCCCTCGGTGACGCCCATCGAGCCTTTGGCTCCGACGGAGCAGTCCGCCGCTCCGGTCGAAGCCGTCCGCACCTCGCCACCGGCGCCCAGCTCTGCGCCGACAGCGACCGCCACGCCACCGACACCGGTGAACGCCGGGCCGGCGCCGGCCGGGGACGTCGAGGACCGGGCCCCCGTGGAGGTGCTCCGAGGGGCGGCCGCCCGGGTCGCCTCCAACATGGAGGCTTCGCTGTCCGTCCCCACCGCCACCAGCGTGCGGACCGTTCCCGCCCGCCTCCTCGAGGTCAACCGGTCCGTCATCAACCGACACCTGGCCCGTGAGATCGGTGCCAAAGTGAGCTTCACCCATCTGATCGGGTACGCCGTGGTGCAGGCCTTGCAGACGGTTCCGGCCCTCAACGCCAGTTTCGTGGCCGACACCGACGGCAAGGGGACTCCCGGAGTCGTCCACCATCCTCACGTGGGACTGGGCCTGGCCGTGGACGTGGGGCGCCCCGACGGGTCGCGGACCCTGCTCGTCCCGGTCGTGCGCGACGCCGACACCCTCGACTTCCGCGGATTCGTCCTTGCCTACGAGGAGATGGTGCGCAGGGTCCACACCGGGAAGATCGCTCCGGACGACTTCGCCGGCGCCACCGTCACCCTCACCAACCCGGGCACGCTGGGCACCGTGCAATCGGTGCCCCGCCTCATGCCCGGCCAGGGGGCCATCGTCGGGGTGGGGGCTTTGGGTTTTCCGGCCGAGTACCAGGCCGCCGACCGGCGCAGCCTGGCGGTGCTGGGGGTGGGGCCGGTGGTGACCCTCACCTCCACCTACGACCACCGCATCATCCAAGGGGCGGAGTCGGGGCTCTTCCTCACCCATGTCGCCGAGTGCCTGACCGGTGGGCACGGCTTCTACGAAAGCGTCTTCGTCTCCCTGGACGTGCCCTATGAGCCGGTGCGGTGGCAGGCGGACGTGAACGTCCTCGAAGGTGAGCGTCTTCGCCAGGTCAAACAGGTACGCGTCCAGAGCCTCATCAACATGTATCGGGTGCGCGGCCACCTGATCGCCGACCTCGACCCTTTGTCTGCTGAACGCCGGCCGCTGCACGCCGAGCTCGATCCCACCACCTACGGGCTCACCCTCTGGGATCTCGACCGGGAGTTCGTGGTCGACGGACTGGCCGGACGGGAGGTCATGACCCTGGGGTCCGCCCTCGATGTCCTGCGAGACGCCTATTGCCGCACGCTGGGCATCGAGTACATGCACATCCAGGATCCGGCCCAGAAGCGCTGGATCCAAGAGCACGTCGAGGGTGTTCCGCTGACGTTGGCTCCCGAGGAACAGCGCCACGTCCTCGACCGCCTGAATGCGGCCGAGGCCTTCGAGCGCTTCCTCCACTCCAGGTACATCGGCCAGAAGCGGTTCGGGCTCGAAGGCGCTGAGTCCGCCATCGTCTTCCTCGACAGCATTCTCGACCAGGCCGCCTCCGCCGGCTTGGCCGAAGCGGTGATGGGCATGGCCCACCGGGGCCGGCTGAACGTGCTGGCCAACATCGTGGGCAAGTCGTACGGGGAGATCTTCCGCGAGTTCGAAGGGGATCTGGACCCTGAGTCCGTGCAGGGAACGGGGGACGTGAAGTACCACAAGGGCGCCTCGGGGAAGTTCGTGGGCCGTGCCGGGCACGAGTTGCCCGTGACCATGGCCTCCAACCCGTCGCATCTGGAGGCTGTGGATCCGGTGGTGGAGGGAATCACCCGAGCCAAGCAGGATCGCCTGGCCGATGGCCGGGCTCAGGACGTCCTGTCGCTGCTCATCCATGGTGATGCTGCCTTTGCCGGGCAGGGCGTGGTGGCCGAGACCCTGGAACTGTCCCAGCTGGTGGGTTACCGAACCGGGGGGACCATCCACCTCGTGATCAACAACCAACTGGGGTTCACCACCGCCCCCGAGTCGGCTCGATCCTCGGTCTACCCCACCGACGCGGCCAAGATGGTGCAGTCGCCTGTGTTCCACGTGAACGGGGACGACCCCGAGGCCTGTGTACGGGCGGCGCGCCTGGCCTTTGGATTTCGCCAGGCCTTCCACAAGGACGTGGTCATCGACCTCGTCTGCTACCGGCGATACGGCCACAACGAAGGCGACGATCCCAGCTACACCCAGCCGCGCATGTACGCACTGATCGACGCCAAGCGGTCGGTCCGCAAGATCTACACCGAGAGCCTGGTGCGGCGGGGGGACATCACCATGGAGGAGGCCGAAGCGGCCCTGGAGGACTTCCAGTCCCGGCTGCAGATCGCCCTCGACGAGACCCGCCAGGCGGTGCCCCCTGCTCCCAGCTCCCTGCCGGCTCCCTCCCCGGAGGCCGAGGTCCCCGATCCGCCGGTCCCCACCGGGGTGGACCACCGGGTGCTCGAGCGCCTGGTGGCGGCAATGGCGGCCGTGCCCGGAGAGTTCACCCTCCACCCCAAGCTGGCCCGTCAGTTCGCCCAGCGAGCGGCCATGGTGGCCGAGGGGGAGGTGGACTGGTCGTTGGGCGAGGCGCTGGCTCTGGGCTCGCTCCTCCTCCAGGGCACCGACGTGCGCCTGTCTGGTCAGGACACCAGGCGCGGCACCTTCAGCCAGCGCCACGCCGTACTGGTCGACTACGTCACCGGTGCAGAGTGGGTGCCCCTGGCCCATCTCGATGGCGAGAGAGTGGGCAGCTTCGGCGTCTACGACTCCTTGCTCTCGGAATATGCCGCGCTGGGCTTCGAGTACGGCTACTCGGTCGAGGCCATCGACGCTCTGGTGGCCTGGGAGGC
>JASHZK010000390.1 GCA_030042575.1 Acidimicrobiales bacterium | reverse complement strand
CCCAACGTGCAGCTGCTCACCGCCACCCACCCGCTCGAGCCCGAAGCCCGTCGTCACAAATGGGAGGCGGCCGAGCCCATAGCCATCGGCGCCAACGTGTGGCTCGGGGGTGGCGTGATCGTGCTGCCCGGCGTGACCATCGGACAGGACACGGTGGTGGGCGCCGGGGCCGTGGTGACGGCGGACCTGCCCCCGGGAGTGGTGGCCGTGGGCAACCCGGCCCGGGTGACCCGGGCCCTATGAGCGGGCACGGGGCCGCCGACCCGCTCGGCGCCACTTCCCCCTGCCCGGCGGGGCCACGTCCCCTGGTGGCCGAGGTCAGCCGGAGGCGGCCGCCTTCGACACCCGCACCAGCCCGTCGAGCACGTGCTGAGCGCGGCCGCTGTCGAGGGCGTCGGCCGCCAGTGCCAGCCCCTCGGCCAGTGCCGGGGCCCGGCCCGACACGGTCAGGGCGGCGGCGGCGTTCAAGAGCACGATGTCGCGATGGGGCCCGGGCTCGCCCCGCAGGACGCGACGGACGACCTCGGCGTTGTGGGACGGCTCACCGCCTCGCAGGTCCCCCACCGAAGCGGGGGCCAGGTCGTAGTCCGCAGGGTCGACGGTGTACCGGCGCACGTGTGGTCGATCCTGCCCAGCCACGACTTCGGCTTCGAGCACCGTCGACGGCCCGGTGGTCGACAGCTCGTCGAGGCCGTCGGCACCGTGCACCACCATGGCCCTCCGGGTGCCGTTGGCCATGAGGACGCCGAGCATCTTCTCGGCCATGGCCGGGTCGCTCACACCCACTACTTGGAATTGGGCGCGGGCCGGGTTGGCGAGGGGCCCGAGGAAATTGAACACGGTGGGCACGCCGAGCTCACGCCGCACGGCGGCGGCATGACGCATGGCCGGGTGAAAGCGCGGGGCGAAGCAGAAGCCCATCCCCACCTCCTCCAGGCAGCGGGCCACACCCTCGGGTCCCAGGTCGACGGCGACCCCCAGGGCCTCGAGTACGTCGGCCGAACCGGCCGCCGAGGTGGCAGCTCGTCCTCCGTGCTTGCACACCCGGGCGCCGGCACCGGCCACGACGAAAGCGGCGATGGTGGAGACGTTGATGGAGCGGCTCCGGTCCCCGCCGGTACCGCAGGTGTCGACCAGGTCACCCGGAACATGGAGCGGCTCGGCGTGAACCAGCATGGCTCTGACCAAGCCGGCCATCTCCTCCACCGTCTCGCCCTTGATGCGCAGGGCGACGACGAAGGCGGCGAGCTGGGCGTCGGAGGCGGAGCCGGACAGCACCTCGGCCAGGGCCAGCGCCGCTTCGTCGGCCGACAGGCTGCCACCAGCGACCAGACGACCGAGCACGGCCGGCCACCCGCCCATGGACAGAAAGGCGCTCTCGCCGGCCGCGTCGTCAGGCATAGCGCTCAGTCCCACCACAAGTCGCCGTCGAGCACGCCCCGAGCCACGAGGCCCAGCTGTACCTGGCTGGTCCCCTCCACGATGGTGAGCTGCCTGGCGTCGCGATACCACTGCTCGGTGGGATGGTCCTCCATGTAACCGGCGGCACCGAGCAGTTGCACCGCGAGCCCCGAGGCCCGCACAGCCAGCTCGGTGGCGTGGTACTTGGCCGCCGACAGGTAGGGCACCCATTGCTTGGTGAAGTTCCCCTGGTCGGCCAGCCACGCCGCCCGGTACGTGAGCAGCCGGGCCGCCTCGATGTCGATGGCGCACTTGGCGATCTCCCACTGGATGCCCTGGAAGTCGGCGACGGTCTGGCCGAAAGCGGCGCGTTGTTTGACGTAGTCGGTGGCGTACATGAGCGCACCCTCGGCCAGCCCGATGCCCCGGGCGGCCACCACCGGGCGCATGGCGTTGAGCCCGAGCATGGCCAGGCGGAAGCCGCCGACCTCGCCGATCACGTTCTCGGGCGGGACCGACACCTCCTCCAGGAGCAGCTCGCCGGTGTCCACCCCGCGCACGCCCATCTTGTGATCGGTGCGGCCCACCGACACCCCCGGCCACGACCGCTCCACGACGAAGGCGCTCACCGAGTCGTGGGCCCGGGAAGCGGGCTCGGCCGTCTTGGCGAAGATCGTGTACCAGTCCGCCTCTCGCACTCCCGACATCCAGCACTTGGTCCCCGACAGCACCCAACCGCCGGCCCGTCGGGGGTCGGGGACGGCCCGGGTGCGCATGCCCATGACGTCGCTTCCCGCCTGCGGCTCCGACAGCCCGAAGGCGGCCCGTTGCCGGCCCTCGGCGATGCCGGGCAGGTAGCGCCGCTTCTGGTCGTCGGAGCCGGCGATCATGACCGGACCGGTGGGAAGGCGGGTGAGCAACAGCATGAGTGCCGCCGTGTTGGAGCACTTGGCCACCTCTTCGATGGCCAGGGAGAGCCCCAGGATCCCCGCCCCCGATCCTCCGTACGCCTCGGGAATGCACAGCCCGAGCAGCCCGGCGTCCCGGAAGGCGTCGAACACGTCGGCCGGGTACTCGCCGCTGCGGTCGATGGCGCGGGCGCGAGGTGCCACCTTGTCCTGGACCAGGCGCCGCACCGAATGGCGCAGCTCGGCCATCTCGGCGGAGAGCGCGAAGTCCATCACACCCTGGCGCCGCGGCCGGCGGCTTCGGCCCGGGGAGAAGTCACCGCAGTAGTGTGCCAGGGATGGACGCAGCGCCCCTCCACGTCGAGGCGGCGTCGATCGACCGTCCCCGTACCGGCTGACCGATCAGACCGGCGGTTCATGGCCAGCAACCGCTCCCGCTCACGACCCTTGGTCGCCATCACCTTCGGGCCGGCCAGCAGCCCCATGCGCCAGGCACTGGGAGACGACGTGGAGCTGGTGAGCGTGGCCGGAGCCGGTGAGGCCGAACGGACCCGGCTGCTCAACCAGGCGTCCGTCTTGTTCGTGTGGAACTGGGGCCGGGAGATCCGCCCCGGAGAAGGCCCCTCCCTGCCCACCGAGTTCGTGCAGCTCGTCTCGGCCGGCGCCGACCACGTCCCCTTCGACCAGCTCCCCGTCGGGGCGGTCGTGGCCGGCAACGTGAGCGGTTACGCCGAACCCATGGCCGAGCACGCCCTGGCCATGGCGCTGGCCCTGCGCAAGCTGCTGCCCCAGAACCACGCCAAGCTGGCCGACGGCACCTGGAACCAGTCGCTCACCCGGTGGTTGCGGGGATCGGTGTGCGGCATCATCGGCTTCGGCGGGATCGGCAAGGCCACCGGACAGATGATGCGGGCCCTGGGGGTGCGCCTCCACGCCATCAACACCAGCGGCGAGACCACCGAGCCCGTGGAGTTCGCGGGCACCCTGGACGACCTCGACGCCGTGCTGGCCTCCTCCGACATCGTGGTGCTGTCGTTGCCCTTGACCCGGCGGACGAAAGGGCTCATCGGACGCCGGGAGCTCGAGCTCATGAAGCCCGACGCCGTCCTCGTCAACGTGGCGCGCGGCCCCATCGTCGAGGAGGAGGCGCTGTACGACCACCTGCGCTCCCACCCCGAGTTCTCCGTCGGTCTCGACGTCTGGTGGGCAGAGCCCTTCGGGTCGGGGGGGTTCCACGCGGCCCACCCCTTCCTCGAGCTCCCCAACGTCCTGGGCTCTCCCCACAACTCGGGCCTCGCCCCCGGGGTGATCGAGGAGGCGCTGGAGATGGCGGCCGCCAACAT
>JASHZK010000043.1 GCA_030042575.1 Acidimicrobiales bacterium | reverse complement strand
AGGGGCGGCGGCCGCCGGCAGCTCCACCACGAATTGCGCACCCCCACCTTGCGCCGAAGAGACCCGGGCGCGTCCTCCGTGGGCGGCGGCCAGAGCGGCCACGATGGACAGGCCCAACCCCGTCCCGGGACGGCCCCGCGCTTCGGGCCCCCGGTGGAAACGGTCGAAGACGCGGCCGGCCTCCTCCTCCCGGATGCCCGGGCCCCGGTCGGCCACCACCAGCTCGGCGGTGCCGTTGTGGCGGTGCACCGACAGGGCCACCGGTGTCCCGGCCGGGGTGTGCACCCGGGCGTTCTCGAGCAGGTTGTCGACGACCTGTCGCAGGCGTCCGGCGTCGCCCTCCACCATCACCGACTGGGGCAGATCGGTGTTGACCGGATGCGACGGATCGGCCGTGCGGGCGGCTTCGGCCGCTTCCCCCGCCAGGCGGGCCAGGTCGACCGGCTCGCGCTCCAGCGGGCGTCCCTGGTCCAGCCGGGCCAACAGCAGCAGGTCGTCGACCAGCACGCCCATTCGGGTCGCTTCGTGCTCGATGCGTTCCGCCGCCCGCTGGCGGGCGCCCTCGTCCTCCAGGCCTCCTTTGCGCAGGAGCTCGGCGTAGCCGCGGATGGAAGTGAGGGGGGTGCGAAGCTCGTGGGAGGCGTCGGCCACGAAACGCCGCAGGCGGGTCTCCGACGCGCTGCGCTCGGAGAAGGCGGTCTCGATCTGCGTCAGCATGCCGTTGAGGGCGGCCCCCAAGCGGCCGACCTCGCTGCGCCCCTCGGAGCGCTTGATACGCCGGCGCAGGTCACCCCCGGCGATGGCCCGGGCCGTATCGGTCATGTCCTCGAGCGGCCGCAGTCCCAGCCGTACCGTCCACAAGGTGAGCACCAGCACCACCAGCACGACGACCGTGGACACGAGCGCCTCGACCCGGGTGAGCGAGGACATCGTCTCGTTCGACGGGGCGATGGCGTCGGCCACCACCAGCTCACCGCCGGGAACGGCCAGGGCTTCACCCAGGTAGTAGGAGCCGTGCTCGCCGGCGGCGTCCAGCGGGATGGTCGCCTGGTTGGGGACGTAGACACCGTGGCTGGTGCCGTACCGGGGAACAGGCGCCGCTCGTTGCAAGGGCATGTCCGGGGGCAGCACGATGGCCGGGTCCGGCTGCTGGGCCGACCCCGAGGGACGGCGGAACACGACCTGGCCCTGGGTGTCGAGCACCTCCATGTAGATGTCGGGACTGATGCGGTCGGCCAGTATGGTGCCGTTGAGCCGCCCTTTGTGTTCGAAGTCGCGGCCGGCGGTGGCCGCTTTGGTCAGCGCCCGGACGGGCAGGCCGCTCGACACCGAGGCGGGCGACGCCTGGTCCACGGTCGAGGTGGGGATCAGATGCCCCACCGGAGCCAGGGCCAATTGGTCCAGCCACAACTCGGTCTGCCCGGACACGGCCTGGTTGTCGCTGCGAAGGGCGTGCTGGTACACCGCTTCGATGTATTCGTAGGCCACGCTCTGGGCCACGTCGTCCTGCTCGTCCAGGCGGCCGAACAGATACGAGCGCACGTACGAGCTGGTGACCACGTCGGTCACCACCACCGCCGCCATGAGGAGCACGAGCATGCCGGCCAGCAACCGGTGCCGTAGCGACACCGCTGGGGTCCTCAGGACTCTCCCGCCGGCAGGCGCAGGCTGTAGCCCACCCCCCGCACGGTGTGGAGCAACGGAGGCTCGAAGCAGTCGACCTTCTTGCGCAGGTAGCTGATGTAGGTCTCCACGATGTTGGGATCGCCCTCGAAGTCGTACGGCCACACGTGGTCGATGATCTCGCTCTTGGACAGGACCCGGCGGGCGTTCTCCAGCAGGTAGTGGAGGAGGTTGAACTCGGTAGCGGTCAGGTCGACGAGCGTCCCCTGCCGCCACACCTCGTGCGTCTCTTCGTCCATGACCAAGTCCGCATAGCTCAACCGTGCCCCGTCGATCGTTCGCGTGGCGGTGCGCCGCAGCACGGCATTGATCCGGGCCACCAGCTCGTCCAGGCTGAAGGGCTTGGTCACGTAGTCGTCGGCCCCCAGGCTCAACCCGGTGACCTTGTCCTCGGTGGCGTCCCGGGCGGTGAGGAAGAGCACGGGGAGGGAGTGGCCGCTCGAACGCAGGCGCCGGCACACCTCGGTGCCGTCGAGGTCGGGCAGCATCACGTCGAGGAGGACCAGGTCGTGCTTGGAGCCGGCCGACGCCTTCTGCACCGCCTCGTTCCCGGTGCCGGCGACGTCGACCTCGAAGCCTTCGTAACGCAGGGCAGCGGCCAGCAGGTCGGTGATGTAGGGCTCGTCGTCCACCACCAGGATCCGAGGCGTCCGCATCCGACCATGATCGCAGATGACCCGGTGCCGCCAGCCCTCGGCCGGGTTCAGTGCCGGGGGGAGAGCCGGCGTCGCACCCCTCGGGCCAGGCGGAGAGCGCCCCACCACGCCACCAGGGCCAGGGCCTCGACCACGATGGAGGCGGACATCTTGGACTTGCCCTCCACCCGGTCCACGAAGCGGATGGGCACCTCGGCCACCCGGCCTCCGTGGAGGAGGACCTGATGCACCATCTCGATCTGGAACCCGTATCCGTCGGCCCGGATGCGCCCCAGATCGAGGCGCCGCAGCATGTCGGCCCGATAGGCGCGGAAACCCGAGGTCGAGTCGGTGATGTGCAGCCCGAGCATCAACGAGGCGTACCGGTTGCCCCATTCCGACAGCAGCCGGCGGTGCCAGGCCCAATTGGGGATGGAGCCGCCGGGCACGTAGCGCGACCCCACCGACAGGTCGACGCCGTGCTCCAGTGGGGCGACCAAGTCGGGGAGGGCGTCGGGGTCGTGGGAGAAGTCGGCGTCCATCTCGACCAACGCCTCCCAGCCGCGCTCGAGCCCCCAGGCGAACCCGGCGCGATAGGCGCTGCCCAGGCCGGCCTTGGCCGGCCGGCGCAGCACCTCGATCCCGGCGATCTCGGTGCCCACCCGTTCGGCCATCTCGGCGGTGCCGTCGGGGCTCCCGTCGTCGACCACCAAGACGCCGCCCTCGGGCAACGCCTTTCGGATGTGGCGCAGGACGCGGTCGATGTTCTCGGCTTCGTTGTAGGTGGGCAGCACCACCAGGACGCGCACGGACGATCGCTCTCTGGGATCCGGGCCGCCTGGTCAGGCCACCGGGGGAAGGGAGGACTCCCCACGGCCGGCCAGTTCCCCGGCAGCCTCGATCTGGCCCACGGGAGCGGTGTCGTGCCACAGCTCGCGCACGACGACCTGGAAGGAGCCGGCCGTGGGGATGGCCAGCAAGGTGCCGACGAACCCACCGAAGAATCCGCCCACCTCGTCGCCGATGCTGGCGCCGGCCAGGATGGCCAAGAGCACCAGGAGCGGGCTGATGCGCACGGTGCGGCTCATGATGATGGGGTTTAGCACGTGGTTCTCCACCTGGGTGTAGACGAGGAAGACCGCCAAGGTCACGATGCCGGCCTCGAGCGAATGGGCGGCGGCGAACAGCACGGTGGGAACACCGGCCACGGCGCCGCCGATCATGGGCAGGAAGTCCAAGAGCGCCACCCACAAGGCCCACAGCAGGGCGAAGGGCACCCCCAGGCCCACCAGGGTGACGAACACCACCAAGCCGGCGATGACCGAGGTGATGAAGTTGCCCAGCATGTAGCCGGACACCTCGCGCGACACCTGGCCGGCCACCCGGGTGACGGTGGCGGCCCGGTCGTCGTCGAGCACGTGCAGGGTGCCGCGGCGCATCTTGGGCGCCTCCAGGAGCATGAGCAGTACGAGGATGAAGAGGGTGACCAGGGCGATGAGCAGCGACAGGGCCCCTTTGCCCAGAGTGAGCGCGGGCTTGGACAGGTTCTTGGCCAAGCTGGCCAGCTTGGGGGCGAGGTCCTTCTGCACCCAGCGCTGGACGTGGTAGCGCTTGACCAACTGGCCGACGGGGCCCTTGCCGTGCTCGGCCTGGCGCACGTAGGTGGGCAGGTTGTGGGCCAGGTGGGTGATCCCGTTCACCAGTGGGTAGCCGAAGGCGGTGGCGAGGCCGATGAAGACGAGCCCGGCCGCCACGGTGACGATGGCCACGGCCGCTCCCCGGCGATGGACCACCCGGCGTTCGAGGAGCACCACCATCGGGTCGAGGAGCAGGGCGACGAAGCCGGCGACCACCAGCAAGAGGACGATCTCCCGCAGCCGGTACAGGAGCTTGCCGGCCAGGTAGACCGCCACCACCACGCCCACCGTGACCAGGATGGTCCGCAGGGGGATGCCCCGGGCCTCGACCGCCTCCCAGAACCGCTGGCGGCGGCTCCCGGGCTCGGGTGGTCGCTCGGGCATGGCCCCAGCATGGCAGGTCCGCCCGCGGCGACCGTGCCAGCATGAACGGGTGTCAGGGGCTCCACTTCCGGCGCCAACACCTGCGGCGGCCACGCGCCGGCAACGCAAGCGCCGGATCCCCAAGCAGGTTCGCTGGACGGTCGGGGTCTTCCTCGTGGCCCTGGTGGTCGAGTACCTGGTGCTCCCCACCCTGGCCGGCGCCCGCAAGTCGATCCACCTCCTGGGCCGGGTCAACATCGCCCTGCTGGTCGTGGGCGTGGCCTTGGAGTTCGCCTCGCTCCTGGCCTACGCGCAGCTCACCCGCACCGTGCTGCCGGGCCGGGCGCCGTCGCGTTGGCGCCTGCTGCGGATCAACACCTCGTCGCTGGCGCTGAGCCACGTGGTGCCCGGAGGCACCGCTCCCGCCACCGGCCTCAGCTACCGGCTTCTCACCGAGGAGGGAGTCGAAGGAGCCGATGCCGCCTTCGCCCTGGCCATGCAGGGGGTGGGTTCGGCCGTGGTGCTCAACCTCATCTTCTGGGTGGTGCTCATCGTCTCGCTGTTCCTCCACGGCTACAACCCGCTGTACGGGGCCGGCGCCGGCTTCGGCGTGCTGCTCATGGCCGCCTTCGCCGGAGTGGTGATCCTCCTGCTGCGCGGCCACGAGCGCGGGGCACGGATCGTCCGTCGCTTGGGCGACCACGTGCCCTTCGTGAGCGGCGCCGCCCTGGCCCGGGTCGTGGAGCGGATCGCCCAGCGTCTGCGTTCCTTCCTCGACGACTGGGAGCTCATGCGGCGGGCGGTGCTGTGGGCGGCGGCCAATTGGCTGCTCGACGCCGCCTCGTTGTGGGTCTTCGTCTTCGCCTTCCACAAGGTGGTCGGCCCCGACGAACTGCTCGTGGCTTACTGCTTGGCCAACGTCCTGGCCGTCATTCCCATCACCCCGGGGGGACTGGGCATCGTCGAGGCGGTGGAGATCTCCACGTTGTTCGGCTTCGGCGTGATGCGCGGGGTGGCGACCCTGGGCGTCCTCGCTTACCGCCTGGTGAACTTCTGGCTCCCCATCCCGGCCGGCTTCGGAAGCTATCTGTCGCTGCGCTTCTCCGACGAGCACGGTTGGCGCCGGCGCATCCAGGTGGTGCGCCACGAAGCCGAGTACGCCGGCGACAGGAGCACCGGCTCCGAGTCTGAGAACGCCGGCGTCAACTGAGCGGGCCCTGGCCGGTCAGACGGTGGCGGCCAGGGGTTCGGGCTCCCGTCGGCGCCGGGCGCGCTCGCGGGCGAGCTCCTGCAACCGCCGCTGGGCACTGAGCCCGGCCGTGGTGGGCACCCGCGACCAGGTCCCGCCGGGGCCCAGGGTCCAGGCGTTGGTGTCGTCGGCCAGGTCCAGCTCCAGCACCTCGAGGACCCGGGCCTGCAGCTCGGCGTCGGTGATGGGGAAGAGGAGCTCGATACGGCGGTCGAGGTTCCGCTCCATGAGGTCGGCCGACCCGATCAGCAGCCTGAGTTGCCGTTTGCCCACTCCTCCGAAGCGGTAGATGCGGGAGTGCTCCAGGAAGCGGCCCACGATGGAGCGGACCCGGATCGTGTCCGACAGTCCCGGGACCCCGGCTCGCAGGCAGCACACCCCCCGCACCACCAGGTCGATGGGGACACCGGCGCCCGAGGCCCGGTACAGGGCGTCGATGATCTCGGGGTCGGTGAGGCCGTTGACCTTTATGGCGATGCGGCCCTCGTCACCTGCCGCCGCTTCGGCCTCCACCAGCTCGACCAGGCGGGTGCGCAGTCCGACGGGGGCCATGATGAGCTTCCGATAGCTCACGTTGCGGCTGTAGCCGGTCAGGAAGTTGAACAGGTCGCCCACATCGGCACCCAGATCGGGGTCGGCCGACAACAACCCCAGGTCCTCGTACTGGCGAGCGGTGCGAGGGTTGTAGTTGCCGGTCCCCAGGTGGCAGTAGCGCCTGATGCCGTCGTCCTCGCGCCGCACCACCAGGGCGGCCTTGGAGTGCGTCTTGAGCCCCACCAAGCCGTACACCACGTGCACCCCCGCCTCTTCCAGGGCTCGGGCCCACAAGATGTTGGCCTGCTCGTCGAAACGAGCTTTGAGCTCCACCACGGCTGCCACCTGCTTGCCCGCTTCGGCGGCGGAGATGAGCGAGGCCACGATGGGGCTGTCGCCCGACGTCCGGTACAGCGTCTGCTTGATGGCCAGGACGGCGGGGTCCGAAGCGGCCTGGGAGATGAAGGCCTCCACCGAGGTGCTGAACGAATCGTAGGGGTGGTGCACGAGGACGTCGCGTTCGCGCAGGACGGCGAACAGGTCGGCCGGCTCGTTGCCGGCGTTGGCCAACGGCGGCGGGGTCATGGGCGCCCACGCCTCTTCGTGGAGCTCGGGTCGGTCCAGGGCATAGACCCCCCACAGCCCGCCCAGGTCCAAGGGGGCGTCGGTGGCGAAGGTGTCGTCGGCCCCGAGGTCGAGCTCCTGGACGAGCAGGTCGCGCATGTCGTCGGACATCTCGGCCGCCACTTCCAGGCGGACAGCCCGGCCGAAGCGCCGCCGCCGCAGCTCGAGCTCGACGGCCGAGAGCAGGTCGTCCGCCTCGTCCTCCTCCAGGATCAAGTCGGCGTTGCGGGTCACCCGGAAGGCGTAGTGCTCGCCGATCACCATCTCGGGGAAGAGCTGGTGGAGATGGGCGGCGATGATCTGCTCCAGGGCCACCACCCGCTCACCGTCGGGCAGGACCACGAAGCGAGGCAGCAGCGGGGGCACCTTCACCCGGGCCACCCGCTCCTCGCCCGATACCGGGTCGCCCACCCGGACGATGAGGTTGAGCGACAGGTTCGAGATGTAGGGGAACGGATGGCCGGGATCGACCGACAGCGGGGTGAGCACCGGGAAGATCTGCCTCTCGAACACGTCGACCAGGTGCTCACGGTCCTCGGCTCCCAGTGACGACCACTCGCACAACCGGATGCCGGCTTCGGCCAGTGCCGGCGCCAGCCCGTCCACGAAGGCGCGTGACTGGCGCTCGACGAGCTCGCCCACCTGCTGGGCGATGGCCCGAAGGGCCTCACTGGGACGGCGTCCGTCGGGAGAGCGAGCCCGCACGCCCGCTTCGACCTGGTCCTTGAGCCCGGCCACGCGCACCTGGAAGAACTCGTCGAGCCCCTCCGAGAAGATGGCCATGAACTTGCAACGCTCGAGCAAGGGCACGTTGTCGCTCTCGGCCAGCTCGAGCAGGCGGGCACCGAAGTCGAGCCAGGACAGCTCCCGATTGGAGAAGCGCTCGGGCCCGAGGTCGTCGAGCTCGGTGGCGTCCAAGCCGTCGACGGTGCCGGCGGCGGGCTGGCGGGAGGAGGGCGGGATGGTGCTCACAGTGTCTTCGAGGCTATAGGCGGCCACGGGTAGCATGCGTCCGTGGCCGCCCGGCGTGCAGCTTCTCGGCGCCAACACCGGGAGCAGCGTGGTGGCGGTCCCAACCCTCGTCGCCGCACGGAGCTGGGACTGCTGCTGTTCACGTCGCTCATCGTGGTGGCGGCCTACGTGTTGGCCAGCGTGGGGACCACGGCCAAGGTGCCCGGCGACCTCGGTGGCTTCCTGGCCATCGTGCTGCTGTTGGCCCTGGTGGGCCACGTCGCCAACCGGAGATACGCCCCCGACGCCAACCCTGTGCTGCTGCCGCTGGCCGCTCTGCTCAACGGGCTGGGCTACGCCATGCTGGCCCGGCTCGACCCGCATTTCGCCCGATTGCAGGCGGGCTGGACGGCGGTGGGCATCGTGGCCTATGTGGTCACGCTGGCCCTGGTGCGCCATTCACGCGACCTCGATCGTTACCGGTACATCTTGCTGTTGGTGGCCGTGGGCCTCATGCTGGCGCCCCTCATCCCCCATCTGGGCCGCAACATCGGCGGCGCCCGGCTGTGGATCTACATCGGTCCCGTGAACGGCCAGCCGGTCGAGCTGGCCAAGCTCTTCCTCGCCATCTTCTTCGCCTCCTACTTCACCGAGAAGCGGGAGCTGTTGTCGCTGCCCACCTTGCGGGTGGGCAATCGCCTGGTGCTCGACCCTCGCCCCCTGGGGCCCATCCTCTTGGCCTGGGGCTTCTGCATGTTGGTGCTGGGCGCCGAGCGCGACATCGGCTTCGCCATGCTCCTGTTCGTCCTCTTCATCGGCATGCTGTGGGTGGCCACCGGACGCGCCGCCTGGCTGGGCTTCGGTGCCGTCCTCTTCGCCGTGGGGGCGGTGATGTCGGACAAGCTCTTCAGCCAGGTGGGCGAGCGAGTGGCCGCCTGGCTGCATCCGGGAGGGGCCGACGCCAGCTACGGCGGCTACCAGCTCCTGCAGGGCCTGTACGCCTTCGGCAGCGGGCACCTGGTGGGCACCGGCATCGGCTTCGGGTACGTGCTCGGGATCCCCGAGATCACCACCGACTACATCTTCGCCGCCTTCGGCAACGAGATGGGCCTCTTGGGGACGGCCACCATCGTGTTCGCCTTCGTCCTCATGGTGGGCGCCGGCATGCGCATCGCCCAGACGGCGCGATCGGAGTTCGCCAAGATGACGGCGGCCGGGCTCACCCTCATCGTCGGCATGCAGGCCTTCTTCATCATGGCCGGCATCATCCGGCTGCTGCCGCTGACCGGGATCACCCTCCCCTTCATCGCCTACGGAGGGTCGTCGCTGGTCGCCAACTACATGCTGGTGGCGCTGCTCATGCGCATCTCCGACGAAGGAGACCGGTCGCTGTCGCGTCAAGCCGTGGCTGTCCGGTTGCCGGCGGCCTCCGCCCGCTGATCAGAGGGGGAACAGCGAATCGGCCACCAGGATGGGGCTGGGCATCCGGCGCCGGAGCAGCAGGGCCAATCCGTCCGACGGCCGGCAGGCAATGGTGTGCGAACCGCGGGGACCCGAGGTCTCCAGCTCGGCCAGGTAGACACCACCTTCCTTGGCCGTGATGCGCAGGGCGGCCACGTCCACCCCGTGGACGTCGAGCAGATCGGCGACGAGCTGGTGGGTGAGCGGGCGCGGGGTGGGAATCGACCGCCAGGCGTAGGCGATGGAGGTGCCCTCGGCGAAGCCCACCGGGATGCGCAACTGGCGGAAGGGCGCCTCCACCTCCTGGAGGAGGACCTCGGGGTGCACGCCGGGCAGCTCCAGGCTGACGCCGGCCACCGAGACCAGGCGCCACTGGTCGGCGCCGACGGTGCCGTCGCCCGCCGTCGGTGATGGCTCCGAGCCGCTCACCGTGGCCGGTGCAATTGCACGGACAGACTGATGCCCACGGCGGCGAAGAACGCCACCAGGGCCGACCCCCCGTAGCTCAGGAAGGGCAAGGGGATACCGGCAATGGGCATGATCCCCATGGCCATGCCGGCGTTCTCGAAGGCGCTGAAGGCCATGAGGGCGAAGCACCCCGTGGCCAAGAGACGGCCAAAGGGATCACGGGTGGTCTGAGCCACCCGCAGCATCCGCCAGGCCACCAGGCCGAGGAGCACGAGCACGGTGGCCGAGCCCACGAAGCCGAGCTGCTCGCCCACCGCCGAGAAGATGAAGTCGGTCTGCTGCGAGGGGACATAGGCCAGGTTGGTCTGGGGGCCCTTGAACAGGCCTGTCCCGAACACGCCACCGGAGCCGATGGCCGCCACCGACTGGTGCACGTTGTACGTGGTGGTCTGGGAGTCGGAGCCGGGATGCAGGAAGCTCGTGATCCGCGCCACCTGGTAGGGCTGGAGGATGCCCAGATGGATGATGGCGAAGATGCCGCCCACGGCCACGAGCACCAGCAGCACCAGGTAGCGATTGGGGATCCCGGCCACGATGAGCATGACGAGCAGCACGATCGACATGACGATGCCGCTGCCCAGGTCGGGCTGCTTGACCACCAGGAGGATGGGCACGGCACACAGCCCCAGGATCTTGAGCAGGTCGCCGCGCTCGAGGCCGTCGGGCCGCCGGCTGCAGAAGGCGGCCACCACCGCCACCAGCACCATGGTGCCGAAGGCGGACGGTTGCAGCTGCACCGGGCCGATCTGGATCCAGCGGGTGGCACCCTGGGCCGTCGATCCGATGACGAACACCGACAGAAGGGCCAGGATGATGGCCACGTAGAGCAGCACGGCGGCGTTCTCCAGCCACCGGTAGTCGAGGACCGCCAGGACCACCATCACCACCACCCCGGCCACCACGTAGGCGGCCTGGCGGTAGAGGTAGTAGCGGGGGTTCTCCCCGGCCATGAGCAGCTCGGAGCGGGTGGCCGAGTACACGATGACCACGCCGATGGCGGCCACCACCAGCGTGGTGACCACCAGTCCGTAGTCGAGGCGCAGCGCCAGGAGCCGGCCCGGGGACCGTCTGGAAGTCTGGAGGGTGGTCACCGCAGGGCTCCGACGGCCAAGGATACCGGTCGTCGCCGGTGCCGACACGGCGACCGGGTCGGTGAACGACGCCTGGGGGGACCGGGGGCCCGGAGCCGACGGCGACCGGGGCCGGCCTGGTGCTCAACGGGCGTGCACGGCGTCCCACATGGCCTCGACCGGTGCCGCTCGTCCCGTCCACCGCTCTATGGCCAGGGCTGCTTGGTGCACGAGCATGCCGAGCCCGTTGGCCGTGGCCGCGCCCGCTGCTCGGGCCGCGGCCAGGATCGCCGTCTGCGCCGGGTGGTAGACGAGGTCCACGACGGTCTGCCCGGCGTGCAGCTGGGCCAGGTCCACCAGGGGATGGAGGGCACCGGCGTCTCCCAGCCCGACCGACGTGGCCTGCACCACCAGCTCGGCACTTCCCAGATCGCCTGGCGATGCCAACCGCCCGGCCGGGCCGGCCAGCTCCACGGCGGCCTGGGCCCGACCGCCGTGACGGTTGAGCACCGACACCTCGGCCGCTCCCGCCTGGGCCAGGGCCAACACCACCGCCCGGGCGGCGCCACCGGCTCCCACCACCAGACAGCGCCGGCCGCCGGGGGCGAACCCACAGCCCCGGCCCAGGGCCTCCAGAAAGCCGGCGCCGTCGGTGGAGTCGCCCACGAGCGTCCCGTGGCGCCTGATGACGCAGTTGACGGCGCCCAGTCGCGTCGCCACCGGCGTGCACTCGTCGACGGCGGCGAAGGCCGTCTGCTTGTGGGGCGTGGTCACCGACAACCCGGCGATCCCGAGCGCCCGCGCCCCCCGCAGGGCGCTGTCCCCCACCGCGGCGGGGACCTCGAAGGCGACCGAGACCCAGTCGAGCCCCATGGCGTCGAAGGCGGCATTGTGCAACAGGGGCGACAGCGAGTGG
Organism: Acidimicrobiales bacterium; assembly: GCA_030042575.1. GTDB lineage: Bacteria > Actinomycetota > Acidimicrobiia > Acidimicrobiales > UBA8190 > UBA8190. Next base: position 1,525 of record JASHZK010000043.1, on the reverse strand, counting down.
CGCACGGGGTCACCGATGAGGCCCACCACCGGCGAGGCGGCCGAGGGCCACTTCGGTGAGCGCCGTGGGTCGGCGCCGGCCGGGCCGGCGTTCACGGCAACCCGCGGCTCTCGGCCAGCTGCTCGTTGGCCTCCTGCTGGGCCAGGGTGTCGGAGAAGGCCTCGGTTCCGTCGGAGGAGACCAGCACGAAGTACAGCCAGCTGCCGGCGGCGGGGTGCAGGGCCGCCGCCAGGGCGGCAGGCGAGGGGAAGCAGATCGGGGTGGGCGGCAACCCGGTGTTCAGGTAGGTGTTGTAGGGGCTCGGGATCCGCTCGTCGGCGGGCGTGACCAGACCGCCGTCCTGGTGCAGGGCGTAGAGGACGGTCGAGTCCATCTGCAGCGGCATACCGAGGGAGAGTCGGTTGTAGACGACGCGTGCCACCTTGGCCAGGTTCTGGGGGTACACCCCCTCCTTCTCCACGATGGACGCCACGATCACCGCCTGGTACGGGGTCACGCCGAGAGCGGCCGCCCCGGCCGAGAGCCGGGCGGCGGCGGCCTCGGTGTCGAAGCGCGTCACCATCTGCGACAAGAGCGACGGCGCGCTCTCGTGGGGTCCCACCACGTAGTCGCCCGGAGCGAGCAGGCCGTCGAGGTTTCCCGTCCCGGCCGGCTCGTAGGGCGACACCACGCCGCGGTCGTCCACCGCGGCGGAGAACCGGCTGCCGTCGTGCCCGGGGAGCTGGTCCAGGCGCTCGGCGGTCTCCCAGGCGGTGAAGCCGGCCGGGACCTCGAGCACGTTCGGCCCGGCCTTCAGCCGGGCCTGCACGTCGGCCAGCGATTCGTGGCGCCGGAAGGCGAACAGGCCGGCGTCGACCACGGGGGTGCCGTGGAAGAAGTCGTAGATGCGCAGGGCCAGGCTGCTGCTCGTCACGTGCCGGCCAGCCAGCTGCCGGGCCACGGCGTTCACCGAGGAACCCCTGGCCACGTCCAGGATCACCTGGGCGCCGGGTGGCCCGGCGTGCACCTGGCCCTCGTACCAGAGCGCGCCGTAGAGGCAGGTCCCCAGAACCATCGCTCCCAGCGCCCCCAAAGCGAGCGCCACGAGGCGGCGCCACGATCGCCGGGGCGAGCGCGCCGTGCCCCGAGGCGCGGTGGCCTCGTCCTGGCTGCGGGTGGCGCCCCCGTTCACCGGTCTCCCCGTTGATCGAGCCAGGCCTGGAGCATGACGGCGGCCGCCGAGCCGTCGACCAGACGGCGCCGGCGCCGCCCGGCGGCCCGTCCCGGGCGGGCGACGGTGCGGGCCATGGCCCGGGTGGCGGTGACGGTGGTGAGCCGCTCGTCGAAGGTCTCCACCTCTACGCCCAGGTCGGCCAGAGCCTTGGCCAGCGCAGCAGCCTCGTCGGCGGCGGCCCGAGCAGCCGGCCCGACCTGCCCGTCGAGACGCAGTGGCAGGCCCACCACCACCCGCTCGGCCCCCAGCTCCTCGATGGTCGACACCAGCGCGGCCCGGTCGGCATCGGCATCCCCCACGCGCTCGAGCGTG
>JASHZK010000389.1 GCA_030042575.1 Acidimicrobiales bacterium | reverse complement strand
CACCCGGTGGTGCTGCGCCCGGTGAACAGCGAGGACGCCATGACCGCCGACTGGGCTCGCCTGCCCTACGACGTGCTCGAAGTGATCTCCAACCGCATCACCAACGAGGTCGAGGCGGTCAACCGGGTGCTGTTGGACGTCACCAGCAAGCCACCGGCCACCATCGAGTGGGAGTGAGATCGCTCACCCGAGAGCAGCCTCGATCGCCGACAGAAAGACGTCAGGGTCCTCGATCTGGGGGTAGTGGCCCGCCCCCTCCACCCACCGCAAGGTGGCGTCGGGACGAGCCCGTTGTAGGCGCGGCGCCATGTCGGCCACGGCGACGGGGTCCTCGGGCCCCCACACGATCGACAGCGGTGACGGGTGGCGCTCGATGGCGCCGGTGTAGCGCCTCTCGTTGGCTCGGCGCTCCTCGATGTAGCGGATGGTCCGCGCCAACATGCGGTTGCCCCCGCCGTGGACGACGAGCTCGGCGTGGGCACCCATGTCGATGTCGGCGTGGGAGGGGGCCATCGTCGCCCCCAGGCTGGTGGCGATGGCAGGAGCCGGCGGGGCCAGCGACTCTTCGATGGGCTGGTCGGGGAGCGACAACAGCATGTGCTGGCCGGCCGTGAGCCGGGCCATGTCGATGTAGATGCTCCCGTTGGTCACCACCCGCCTGGTCACTTCGACCGGCCACGTACCTTCCATCTGCCGGGCCAGGAGCTCACCGCCCACCGTGTCGCCCATGTCGTGGGTCAAAAGGGCCAGGCGCTCGAGCCCGAGGGCGGACACCACGGCGGCCACCACGTCGGCCTGGCCGGCCATGGTGTAGGCCACGTCGGGTTTGTCCGACAGGCCGTAACCGAGCAGGTCGACGAGGACCACCCGCCGGTGCTCGACGAGCCCGGGCAGGAGATGGGCGAAGTCGAACGAGGAGGTGGGAAAGCCGTGGACCACCAGGAGCGGTTCGGCCCACTCACCGGCGGTCGGTCTCCTGTCCACCGCGAAGATGCGCCGCCCGGACACCTCGTGGTAGGCGCCCATGGCCTCCCACCGGCCGACGGCCCCGTGTTCCCATCGTCGCTCCATGGGTTCCTCCTCGCCTGGATCGTTCCCGAGAGCCGGGTTGCCATAATGGGCCATGCCCGACTCCCGGATCCTGGCCGTCACCGACCGCACTCGTCTGCGGCGCAAGGCCGAGCGGGGCAGCTACGAACGAGCCGTGATCGACGCCATCTTGGACGAGGGTCTCCTGTGCCATGTCGGTTACAGCGACGACGGGACCACCGTCGTCCTGCCCATGACCTATGTGCGGGTGGGCGACGTGGTCTACCTGCACGGGGCCATCGGCAACCAGATGCTGCGAGCTCCGGCTTCTGCCGTAGAGGCCTGTGTCACGGTCACCCTGCTCGACGGGCTGGTGCTGTCCCGGGCCACCATCCACCATTCGATGAACTTCCGCTCGGTGGTGCTCTTCGGCTCGGTCAGGCCGGTCGACGATCCCGAGGAGAAAAGGGCGGCTCTGGAGGCCTTGGTCGAGCACGTCGTTCCCGGGCGCAGCGCCGAGGCTCGGGCGCCCACCACCGAGGAACTGCGCTCCACCAGGGTGGTGCGATTCCCCATCGAGGAGGGTTCGGCCAAGGTCCGTACCGGTGGACCGATCGAGGAGCCCGAGGACCTCGGCCTGGGGGTGTGGGCCGGGGAGGTGCCCCTCAGCCTGACCGTGGGCCCGCCAGTTCCCGATCCCGACGTACCTGTGGGTCTGACCGTGCCGGGGTATCTCCTGCCGGCGGGGTCACGGCGCTTGTGAGGATGGAGGGCTGATGGACCGCAAATGGTGGACGCTTCTGGCTGTTTCCATAGGCACGTTCATGTTGCTGCTGGACATCACCATCGTGAACGTGGCCCTGCCCGACATCCAGCACGGTCTGCGGGCCACCTTCGCCGACCTGCAGTGGGTGGTCGACGCCTACGCCCTCACCTTGTCGGCCCTGTTGCTCACGGCCGGCTCCCTGGCCGATCTGTTCGGCCGCCGGCGCCTGTTCACCATCGGCCTCTCCATCTTCACCGTGGGGTCCCTCATGTGCGGCTTGTCCCGCAGCCCCCTGTTCCTCATCGTGTCGCGCAGCGGCCAGGGGATCGGGGGGGCCATCATGTTCTCGACCGCTCTCGCCCTGCTGGCCCAGGCCTTCAGGGGCCGGGAGCGGGGCATCGCCTTCGGCGTGTGGGGAGCGGTCACCGGATTCGCCGTGGCCGTGGGGCCCGTGTTGGGCGGGCTCATCACGTCCGGCATCGGCTGGCGGTGGATCTTCCTGGTGAACGTGCCCATCGGGGCCGTCGGGGTGGCCATCACCTCCTCCCAGGTCGAGGAGTCCAGGGAGCACAGCGCCAGTCGGCCCGACTTTCCCGGTTTCGTGCTCTTCACCGCCTGCGCCATCTCGCTCGTCTACGGCCTCATCGAGGCGAATTTGACGAGCTGGACCAATGACGGTGTGCTCGGCTGCTTCGCCGGCGCCGTCGTGCTCATGGCCGCCTTCCTCGTCGTCGAGCGCCTCGGTCGTCATCCCATGTTCGACCTGGCACTGTTCCGGGTCCCCACCTTCTCGGGAGGGGCCATAGCCGCCTTCGGCATGGCGGCGTCGGCCTTCTCGTTGCTGCTCTACCTCGTGCTCTACCTGCAGGACGACCTGGGTTACTCGGCGTTGGCCAGTGGCCTGCGCCTGGTCATCCTGTCCGGCGCCAGCCTGGTGACCGCCTTCGCCGCCGGGCGGCTGAGCGCTCGTATGCCGGTCCGCTGGCTCATCGGCCCCGGGCTGCTTCTCATCGCCCTGAGCCTGTTCTTCATGGCCGGGCTGACCGCCCGGAGCACCTGGACCCATCTCGTCCTCGGCTTCGTGCTGGGCGGACTGGGGATCGGCATGGTGAACCCCCCGCTCGCCTCTACCGCTGTGGGGGTGGTCGAGCCGCAAAGGGCCGGGATGGCGGCCGGGACCAACAACACCTTCCGGCAGCTGGGCATCGCCACCGGGATCGCCGCCCTCGGCTCGATCTTCGCCACCCGGGCCCGCCACGACCTGGTGGCGGCCATGTCGCAGATCCCGGGGCTGGCCGGCCGGTCCCAGGCCGCGGCCAGCGCCCTGGTGCAGGGGAACAATCCGGTGGTCGCCGCCGGGGTCCGGGGGGCCCAGGCCGCCGCCCTGGGCCGCGCCGCGCACGCCAGCTTCGTCAGCGGCCTCAACGAGATCCTGGTCATCGGGGCGGTGGTGGCCTTGGTGAGCGCCGTGCTGTCCACGATCCTCATCCGAAGCCGCGATTTCGTGCCCACCGGACCTCCGGTCGAGGAACGTCAGGTCGCCGCCGTGGGCTGACGCCTAGGGTGTCGGGAGTGAGCGTCCCGGTGGACTTTTGCGCCTCGGGCGCCCGCCTCGGTCTTCCGATCGGAACCCCGGCTCCCACCCTGCGGGTGTGGCGCGACGTCGAGGACTTCGTCCATCGAGACACCTTCGCCGTCCGGCACTGCTGATCAGCCCGGGCCCGGGCTGCCACCCCCCGGGGCACTGCCCGGGCCGACGGACTTGCCCTCGGCCCGCTACCGGCGGCTGCTGCTGTGGCTCCTTTTGCCCGCCGCCATGTTCAACGCCTACGACGGCGAGCTGCGGGCGGTGTTGCTCACCCAGCTCAAGCACAGCTTCCACGTGGGTACCGCCGCCATCGGGGTGGCCAACATCCCCATCGGCTCGGGTCAGTTCATCGCCTTCTTCGCGGTGCTGCTGGCCGACCGCATCGGCCGCCGGCCGATCCTTCTGTGGTCGATCCTCGGCTACACGGTGTTCACCACCGTCAGCGCCACCGCCTGGAACCTGTGGTCCTTCGCCATCTTCCAATCGGCCGCCCAGGTGTGTATCGGAGCCGAGTTCGGGGTGGCGGTGACGCTGTTGGCAGAAGAGGTGCCCTCCGAGGAGCGAGGTCGGTACCTGTCGTTCCTCTTGCTGGTGAGCCCACTGGGTGCCGTGCTCGCCGGCGGCCTGGTGTCCGTGGGTTTCCTCCACAACCCCATCGGGTGGAGGGCGTTCTTCCTCCTGGCCGCTCTTCCCCTGCTGGTGGTGACCGTGGCCAGGCGGCGGCTGCACGAGAGCCACGCCTATCTGCTGGCCGCCCGGGAGCGGGCCGCCGCTCCCGGACGCTCGACCCGCCGAGCGCTGTCCGACGCCTTGACGGTGTGGCGCGGCCGCCAAGGGCGCCGAGCGGGCGCCGTGGGGACCATCGCCTTCTTCCAGGGCCTGGCCTCGGCCGGTGCCGTGGGATGGTGGACGTACTACGCCGAGCACCAGCGCCACTTCGGCACCGGCATCGCCGGCGCTTTCTTCGCCGTGGCCGCTTTGGTGAGCGTGGGAGGTTACGTCACCTGTGGCCGGCTCATGGACCGCATGGGCCGGAGGCCCACCGCCGTGCTCTACGCCTTGGCCGCGGTGGCGTGCGGCGCGGCCACGTTCCAGGTCGACAACCGCTGGGCCATGCTGCCCCTGCTCATGGGCACGGCCTTCTTCGGCATCGGCGTGGCCCCGGTGCTTTCGGCCTTCGCCACCGAGCTGTTCCCGACTTCGGTGCGGGCTCAGGCTTCGGCCTGGATCCGCAACGGCCTGGGCAACGCCGGGTCGGTCCTCGGACCCACCCTGGTAGGCGTGCTGGGATCGGCGGCCGGCCCGCTCCACGACATCGGCAACGCGGCCACCTTGGTGGTGGTGCTGTTCCTGGTGGCGGTTCCCATCGTCCTGCTGGCCGTCCCCGAGACCCGGGGGCTGTCGCTGGAGGAGGTCACTGGTAGGTGAACCACACGCCGTTCGACGTTCCCGTCTCGGTGGTGATCATCACCTGCACCTGGGAGCCGGTGCCGGGCCGGGCGGGCACCGTGGCCCGGCACGACGTCGTGCTCGAGCACGACGTCGGCGCCGTCGCCCCCCCGAACGAGGCCACGATCTGGCCGTCGGCGCTGATGAAGTCGGTACCGCCGATCACCACGCTCTGACCGGGCGAGCCGGTCGAGGGCGTGATCGAGGAGATGGTGGGCGGGCTCGTGCCCGAGGCCGGTGACAGCGGGCCGGGTGGTGCCGAGGTCGTCGTGGTAGTGGAAGAAGAAGAGGACGAGCGCCCACTGCGAGCTCGTGTCGGGGACCGGGCCAGGCTCACGGCCACGGTCACCGCCGCCAGCACGGCTACGACACCGGCCAAGGTCCACAGGCCGCCCGTCCACAACCGCTGCCGCCGCCGAGCGACGCGCAGCCGCTGCGCCGTGTTCGTGGGGTCCGGAGGGTCGAAGACGCGTGGGACCTTATCGGACCGGCGCGCTCTGGCGTCTTCGAGCCCGGCCATGGCCCTGCTTCGAGGACCCGGTTGGCGCCGCGCTGCATTTCCTCTCCGGGCGGGGCACACTTTGACCAATCGGCCCGGACATGGTGTCCGCGGCACGGACAAGGGGGTCCACGGTGGAGCAGGGACGCAGTTACCGGATCGAGACCTTCGATCCCCTCCTGCGGGACCTGGCGGCCTGGGGCCTGGTCGAGCGCAGCCCGACGGCGGAAAGGCCCGCCTGGCACCTGAGCGCCGAGGCCCAGCGCCGCCTGGACGAGTTGGTGCGGCCGGCCGAGCCGCTCTCCGTCGAGCGCTTGGTCTACCTCGATCACCTCTGTGCCGGCTGCCACCAGCGGGGGCCGACGCGGCTGCGCCAAGGGGCCTACCTCTGTGACGACTGTGCCCAGCGCCACGTCGTCGTGGACGTCTCCCCGGTCGAGCCGGAGCAACCGGGCTCCGGTGGCAGGCGGCCGCGCCGGCTTCGCCACCGCCCCGAGGCGGGGCCCACCACGACGCCGGCCGACACCAGCAAGCCCCTGGCAGGGTGACGCCGCCCTCGGCGCAGGGTGAAGCCTGACGGCTGCGTCAGGGATCGGCCGGTCGCTTGTAGCATGGCGAGGGCCACCGCAGCCCATGGACTGCTCGACCTACGGGGGATGTCGTGCCCGACGCCGTCGTCGTCGCCACCGCCAGGACACCGATCGGACGCTCCTACAAGGGATCGCTGGTGGACGTCGACGCCTTCACCCTCGCCGAAGTCGTCGTCCAGGCCGCTCGCCACCGCTCGGGTATCGACCCGGGCTCGATCGACGACATCGTCCTGGCCGAGTCCCTCCAAGGGGGTGGCGTGATCGCCCGCAACGTCGCCGTGCGCCTGGGGATGACCTCGGTTCCCGGTTTGGCCGACAACCGGCACTGCGCCGGGGGACTGAGCGCCATCCAGATCGCAGCGGGCAGTATCCGATCCGGCATGGACCAGGTCGTCGTGGCCGGGGGCACGGAGAGCTTGAGCTCGACCCCCAAATTGTTCAAGGCGCAGCCGCCCTCTTCCGGTGAGCTCCAGCCTTGGTACTCGCCCACCCACCCTCCGACCCCTGAGGCGCCCAACCGGGACATGAGCATCACGGTGGGCGAGAACACGGCCCGGATCGCCGGTGTCACCCGAACCGAGTCCGACGAGTGGGCGGTGCGCTCCAATCGCCGGGCGGCCGCGGCCCGCGACGAAGGCAGGTTCGCAGAGGAGATCGTGGCCGTTCCCCTGGGCGACGGCGCGCTGTTCGACGCCGACGAACAGCCCCGGGCCGACTCGACCGTGGAGAAGCTCGCCCAGCTGCCGGTGCTCCATCCGGAGCTCCCCGGAGCCACCGTCACCGCCGGCAACTCGAGCGGCATCAACGACGGAGCCGCCGCCGTGGTGGTGGCCTCCGACGAGTTCGCCGCCGCCCACGGCCTCGTGGCCCTGGCCCGGGTCCGTTCCTGGGCCTCGGTGGGTGTGGCGCCGGAGCGGACCGGGCTCGCCCCGGTGGAGGCCATCCCCAAGGCCCTGGAACGGGCGGGCATGAAGACCTCCGACATCGACCTCTTCGAGATCAACGAGGCCTTCTGTTCGATGGCGGTGGCCTGCACCCGGGCGCTCGGCCTCGATCACGCCGTCGTCAACGTCAACGGGAGCGGTTGTGGCCTGGGCCACCCGGTGGCGGCCACCGGCACCCGCATGGTGGTCACCATGCTCCACGAGCTGCGCCGTCGCCGTGGCGCCGTGGGGTGCGTGTCGATGTGCGCCGGCGGAGGCATGGGCTCGGCCATGGTTCTCGAACTTCTCTGAGCGAGGGGCGCAGGGTCCTGGCCATGAGCTCCCCTGCCCTCGGCCGCCTCGACCTCGGGTTCATCGGCCTGGGGAACATCGGCGGTGCCATCTGCGCCAATCTCCTGGCCGACGGCCACGCCGTCACCGTGTTCGATGTCGACCCCGCCCGCGTCCGGGTCCAGGAGATGGCCGGGGCCAAGGCAGGAGTCTCGCCGGCGGAGGTCGCCGCCGGCGCCAAGTGGACGATGCTGTCCCTGCCCTCGCCCGAGGTCATGGAGACGGTGGCCGGGCAGTGGCTGGAGCAGGCCCGGGGCAGCGACAAGGTGCTCGTCGACTTCACCACCAACTCGCCGGCGACGGTCCGCTCCGTCGGCCACCGTCTGGCCTCGGTCGGGACCCGTCTGGTCGAGGCGCCGGTCACCGGAGGCGCGCCGGGGGCCAGGAACCGCACACTCGTGTTCATCACCGGGGGTGACCACGACGTGGTCGACGAGGTGAAGCCGCTTCTGGCCACCATCGGGCGGGCCGTCTTCCACATGGGGCCACTGGGCTCCGGCAATGTCGGCAAGCTGGTCAACTCGCTCATGGCCTTCACCACCATGGTCGT
>JASHZK010000388.1 GCA_030042575.1 Acidimicrobiales bacterium | reverse complement strand
CAGCGCGCCCAGGACGCGCAGCTCCTTGTAGACGATGAGGTCGGGCCAGAAACCCGGTGTCTCGGCCGAGCCGCGGGTGCCGGCCAGCACCACGGTGCCCCCGGGGCGGGCCATGGCCACGGCCTGGGCCAGAGCGGCGGGGGCCTTGGCCGTGACGTCCACCACCACGTCGGCCAACCGGCCGGCCTTGCCCAGGAGCACCTCGACCGGGTCTTGTCGTTCGACGTCGACCACGACGTCGGCGCCGAACCGTTTGGCCAGCGCCAGTCGCGACACGTCGCGTTGCCCGCGGCCGGTGACGAGCACCAGCTCCGCTCCCGCTTCTTTGGCCGCCGCCGCCGCCGACAGGCCGCGGATGCCCGGGCCCAGCACGGCCACCACGTCGCCCGGGCCGGTGCCGGGGAGGGTCACGCCCCAGCGGACGCCGGCACCGAGCGGGTTGAAGATGGTGGCCAGCACGGGATCGAGCTGGGCCGGCACCCGGTGCAGGAGCGTGTCGGGCGAGAGGTACTGGTACTGGGCGTACCCGCCCCACAATCCCGGCCCCTTGTCGACGGGGATGAACCCGTACATGTCCCCGATCCCGTGTACGGCGCACCGCCGATAGTCGCCCGCCGCGCAGGGCCCGCAGACCCGGCACGACTGGAACACCTCGACGGCCACTCGTTGGCCCACTTCCACTCCCCAACGCCGGGCGGCCCGCTCGCCGATGGTCTCGATGGTGCCCACCGTCTCGTGGCCGGGCACGAAGGCGAACCCGGCAGGCAGGACACCGGTGAACTGCTCGTGGTCGGTGCCGCACAGTCCGCAGGCCTCCACTTTGAGCAGGCCGGCGTCGGGTCCGATGCGGGGTACCGGCAGCGAGCGACGGACCAGCCGGCGGGGTTCCTCCAGGACCAGAGCTTCGGCCTTCTCCGCCGGGGTGCCCATCAGCGCACGATCCGGAGGGCGGCACCTGCACCGGCGCCGGGGTCCTGGGCGGCGATGTCCGAGCCGAGGAGCAGTCGTCGGCGTTCGGCCACCTGCTCCAAGAAGCGCTGGCCGCGGGGAAGGTAGCGGAGCACGTCGGTCTGTCCCTGCGGCCGGGGGAGCATCCAGGAGTGGCCACCGGGTACCCATTGCACGGGTGTAGCGGTGAAGGCCTCGAACTCCGCTGCCGTCTCGGCGTTGCAGATCCGGTCGAAGCACCCCCACACGGCCAGCAACGGAATGTCGTGCTCGATGACCTTGGTGAGCTCGTCTCGCAGGTCGATGGCCATGAGCATGGCCCCCACCGGCAACGTCTGACCCACCGACCGGATGTTGCGACGAGCGTCGGGCCAGAGCCCCCGGACAGTCGAGGCCAGTCGTCGCCCGATGAGCAGGTCGGGGACGTCGAGCACAGCGGCCATCATCAGGTCGGCCACCGAGGCGACGTCGGGCAAGAGCAGCCCGAGTAGGCGGGCGACCATGCCGTGGCGGTTCCGCCAAGCCGGTGTGGCGGCCCCGTCGCGATACACGATGCCGAGGGTGCGTTCGGGTTGGCTGGCCGCCAATTGCACGGCGATGGCCCCGCCCATGGAGTGGCCGAGCATGATCGCCTGTGGCACCGAGAGCTCGTCGAGGAGGGTGACCACCTGGGCGGTGATCTCCCGGATGGTCACCTGCTCCCAGGGCAGCGGGTCGCTGCCGGCGAACCCGGGGAGGCTGGGATTGAGCACGCGCCAGCCCAAGCTGGACGCCAAATGGCTGCTCTCTCGCCAATACATGCCGCCGCCGGCGAAGTACCCGTGCAGGTTCACCGCCCACAGCGGCGGGCTGCCCGGTCCCTCGGGACCCGCCGCATCCTCGTTGTCCGACACGGCAAAGCGCAACCGCCGGCCGTCGATCACCAAACGGTGCGGCACCATGCGCACGGTCGGAGAAGCGGTGCGCCTCACGTCATGATCGACCCTACCCGCGGCTCACCGGTGATCAGTGACATTGGCGAGGGAGGCCATGTTGCCCGCACGGGCCAGGGAGTCCTCGGCTTGGCGCACGAAACGACGCACCAGCTCGCCGGCGGGCACCAGCGCTTCGATGGCGCCCACACCTTGGCCCGCCGGATAGCACTCGCGGTGGGAGTCCACCTCGGCCGTGCCCTCGTCACCCCCGAGGTGGAAGGCCTTGTCGCCCACGGACCGTCCCAGCTGGGCGGGGAAGGGCTGGAGCTCCTCGGGATGGTCGTCGAAGTAGCGGGTGTACTCGTTGCGCAGCACGCGCATCGTCTTGCCCGAATAGGCCCGGCTGATGGCCGTGCCGTCCTCGGCCGAAGCCAGCAGGGCCTCTTTGTACCCGGCCACCGACCGGGCCTCGGGGGTGGCGATGAAGCGGGTGCCCACCCACACCCCGTCCGCCCCCAGGGCCAGCGCCGCGGCCAGGCCCCGACCGTCGAAGATCCCGCCGGCCGCCACCACCGGGACTCGGTCGCCCACGGCGTCGACGATCATGGGCACGAGCGGCATGGTGGCCACCTGCCCGGTGTGTCCGCCGGCCTCGGTCCCCTGGGCCACCACGATGTCGCATCCGGCGTCCACGGCCCGTCGGGCATGGTCGACCTTGCCGCACATGTTCACCACCAACAGTCCGTGGTCGTGACAGAGGTCGATGACCTCCACCGGGACGCCCAGGCCGGCCACGAACACCGACGCGCCCGCGTCGATGATCGACTCCACCTGGGCCGTCATGGCACCGGGCATGGCGGTGAGCAGATCGACGCCGAAGGGCTTGTCGGTGAGGGTGCGCACGGCGGCCATCTCGGCCACCATGGTGTCCCGGCTCATGGTGGAGGCCCCCAGGCAGGCGAAGCCCCCCGCCTCTGACACCGCCGCCACCAGGCGGTGGTAGGAGACCCCACCCATCCCGGCCAGCATCACGGGGTGCTCGATGCCGAGCAGTTCGGTGAGTCGGGTCTGCATCCCTCCTCCTTCTCCACCTTCTTCTCCTCGCGCCCTGGCGCGGCGCCGCACGGGCGTCTCGAGGCCGTTGGAGTACTTGACTGATGGATCAGTCTAGGTGCCCGGGGACCGGGTTCCCGGTGACGCAGCCCGTCCTCGGCGGGTGCGGGACGTCTGGGCATCGCTGCGCCGAGGTTGGGCCCAGACCCGAGTCGGCTACCACACCGTGGTCGATCTCGGGTTGCGCACCACCGGACAGGTCATCGCCCACAGCTTCGAGCGCCGGCGCGCCTCGCCCGGGGAATGGGCGGTACGCGCCTCGGCCGGCCCGCTCGTCGAACCGGGGCCGCTGGCCGCCGTGTCCGAGCTCCCGGCAGGCGCGCACTTCCGCTTCGCACGAGCAGATCTCGAGGTGGTCTTCGTCGCCGACGACGTGGTGCGGTTCACCTGGGGCCCCGGGCCCGACCCTCATCCCTACGCGGCCGAGCCCCCAGCGGACTGGGTGGCAGTGCCGGTCACGGTCGAAGCCCTCGGATCCGATGGCCATCGCCTGCGCGGCGGCGTCGTCGAGCTGCGCGTAGGACCCGACGGCGCCATCGAGGTGGGCGACCAGGGTGGACGGTGCCTGCGGCGGGAATTACCCCCTCGTCGTCGCCACCACAGTTGGGAGCATCGCTTCGTCGCCGGCCCGGCCGAGCACCTCTCGGGGCTGGGGGAGCAGGCCAACGGGGTCGACCTGCGGGGGGGCCAGTACCGGTTGTGGAACCGCGATCCCGGAGGGGCCTGGGGAGCGGGACAGGTCCCGCTCTACGTGGGCGTTCCCGTCCTCTTCTGCCGTCTTCCCTCAGGGAGCGTGCTCTCGTTCTACGACAACCCCTGTTCAGCACTCGTCCGCCTCCCGGCCCACGGCGACACCGACGGTGAAGTGTCGCTGACGTTCGCCGGAGGCCGGCTCCGCCACTACCTGTTCGTCGGCGACCCGGCCCGGCTGCTCGATCGCTACAGCGCCCTGACAGGCCGGCCGGCGTTGGCTCCGCGCTGGGCCCTCGGCTACCACCAGAGTCGCTGGGGGTACCGCAGCCAGCACCAGGTGCAGGCGGTGCTCGACGGATACCGGTCCACGATGCTCCCGTTGAGTGCCTTGCACCTCGACATCGACTACCTCGACGGCTATCGAGTGTTCACCGTCGACCGTCACCGGTTCCCCGACCTCTCCTCGTTGAGTGCGCGGGCGGCCGACCAAGGGGTGCGGCTGGTGACGATCCTCGACCCGGCCGTCAAGGTGGACGAGGACTACTTCTTGTACCGCCAGGGGGTGGACCAACGATGTTTCTGCACCGGCCCCGGTGGCGAGCCCGAGATCGGCGTGGTGTGGCCCGGGCGAGCCGCCTTCCCCGACTTCACGGACCCGGCCGCCCGACAGTGGTGGGCCGAGCAGTACCCCGTGCTCGTCGAGGCCGGCGTCGGCGGGGTCTGGCACGACATGAACGAGCCCACCTCGATATCGCTGTTCGGTGACCCGACCTTGCCGCTCGGGACACGTCACGAATTCGAAGGCCGCGGCGCCGACCATGCCGAGGCCCACAACGTCTACGGACTGCTCATGAACCAGGCCGGCTACGCGGGACTCGAGCGGGCACGACCGGGGCACCGGCCGTTCGTGTTGTCCCGCTCGGGCTGGGCCGGTAACCAGCGCTGGGCCTGGAACTGGACCGGCGACGTGGAGACG
>JASHZK010000387.1 GCA_030042575.1 Acidimicrobiales bacterium | reverse complement strand
GCCCACCGCCACGGGCAGGCGCCGGCCGGGGGGAGCGGCGTCGGGGGTCCGGCCGCCGGTGCGACGGCGCGGGGCCGGACGCCTCGAGGCGGCTGCCTCCCGCGGGGCGCGCCGGCGGACGTGCTCCTCGTCGCCCCCCGTCATGGGCTCGCCCACCATCCGGGCCGGCGACGTCGAAATGGACAGCAGCGTGGGCGCTCTCTCCTCCTGGGGCCATCTCGACGGATGGTCGGAGCCCGAGGCGGCGTCCGCGTCCGAAGCCAGGGCTCGGGGCGTCTCCGTCTCCCCGTCCGGCCCCGAAGCGCCAGGAGCCTCGGTCGACCGGGGCGTCGGGTACTCCCCGGCAGGTGCTCCCGGAACGTCGGCCACCCCGCCTTCCACGGGTTGCTCCTCGACGGCCGGGATGCCCTCGGTGGGGGTGAGGTCGTCGAATTCCCACGGCCGGCGCTCCTCGACCGGTGACTCGTCCAGGGCCCCGATCCTGGTCTCCTCGTCGGCCAACATGGCCGGTTCGAACCCCCCGCTGTCGGCCCATTCGTGCTCGTGCTCGCGCCAGACCGGACCGCTGTCGGCGAAGGTGGTCCAGGCGGCCTCCTCGGTCTCGTCGCCGCGCCGGTCGATGACGGCCGGGACCTGTCCCGTGGGCGGATCGGCCCAGTGGGGCATCTCCGGAGGCACGGCGGCCAGCAACCCCGGCTCGGCACTGGGCGGGCCGCCTGACCCGGCCAGCTCCGACGCCGGCTGGGCGCCCACGATGCGCACCCGTTCGGTGATCGCTTCATCGGGTTGTGCCGACTGGTCCTCGTCCTGCGTGTCCACTTGGCCTCCCGCCGGCCAGCGGGCCGGCTCCTCCTGGGGAGATCCCTCAGATCTCCAGCAGCTCCTGCTCTTTGTGAGCAAGGAGCTTGTCCACCGCACCAACCATGTCGTGGGTGAGCTTCTCGAGCTCGCGCTCGCTGCGTTCCAACCCGTCGGAAGAGAGGTCCCCGTCTTTCTCCATGCTCTCCAGTTCGTGACGGGCACTGCGCCGAAGGTTGCGAATGGCGACGCGCCCCTCCTCGGCCTTGTGACGGACCACCTTCACCAATTCCTTGCGCCGCTCCTCGGTGAGCGGCGGGAACACCAATCTGATCACCGCTCCGTCGTTCGAAGGGGTGATGCCCAGATCCGACGACTGCACCGCCTTCTCGATGACGGTGAGCGTCGACTTGTCGTAGGGAGAGATGACGAGCAGACGGGCCTCGGGCACGGAAAGGCCGGCCACCTGGCGGAGCTCCATCTCCGAGCCGTAGACGTCCACCTTCAGGTGCTCGACCAAACCTGCGGTGGCCCGCCCGGAGCGGACCCCGGAGAATTCGCTCTGCGTGTGGACGACTGCTTTCTCCATTCGCTCCCGGGCATCGGCCACCACCACCCCCGAGAGGTCGTCCTCGGTCACGAGATCAGCGTACCGATCTCCTCGCCGGCCAGGGCGCGACGGAGGTTTCCGGGCTGCATGAGGTCGAAAACGAGCACCGGGAGCCCATTGTCCTTGCAAAAGGTGATGGCGGTGAGGTCCATCACCCGCAGGTCCAGGTTGATCACGTCGCTGAAGGTGAGCCGGTCGAAGCGCCGGGCGTCGGAGTCGAGCTTGGGATCGGCGCTGTAGACACCGTCCACACCCGAGTGCGTGCCCTTCAAGAGCAGCTCGGCCTCGATCTCGGCTGCCCGCAGGGCAGCCGAGGTGTCGGTGGTGAAGTAGGGATTGCCCATTCCGGCGGCGAAGATGACGACACGGCCCTTCTCCAGATGGCGAAGGGCACGGCGGCGGATGTAGGGCTCGGCCACCTCGGCCATGTGCACGGCGCTGAGCACGCGGGTGGGTTGTCCCAGCCGCTCCACCGCGTCCTGCAGGGCGAGAGCATTGATGACGGTGGCCAACATGCCCATGGTGTCGGAGGTGGTGCGATCCAGGCCTTTGCCCTCACCGGTGGTGCCGCGCCAGATGTTCCCGCCCCCGACCATGATGGACAGCTCCAGATCCAGCTCGCCGCGGATGTCCACGATCTCCCCGGCCAGACGTTCGACCACATCGGCGTCGATGGTCTCGTCGGAGGCGGAAGAGGCCAGCGCTTCCCCTGACATCTTGAGGACGATGCGCCGGCGGCGCTCGGCTCCGTCCCCGGCGGCCCGGGCGTCGGCCGTGAGCATCGAGGGAGCCTCAGCCCCCCACCACGACCTGGGTGAAGCGCACGATCTCGGCCCCGCCGAGCAGGTCGCCGACGGAGCGCTTCTCGTCCCGGGCGTAGGGCTGCTCGACCAGGACCCGCTCTCGGTACCAGCCGTTCATACGGCCCTCGACGACCTTGGCCATGGCCGCCTCGGGCTTGCCCTCGTTGCGAGCGATGGCCTCCACCGTGGCCCGTTCGGCGGCCACTTCGTCGGCGGGCACGTCCTGCCGGCGCAGATAGGTGGGGCGGGCGAAGGCGATGTGGACGGCGACGTCGTGAGCCAGCTCGGCCGTGCCCCCCCGCAGCTCCACCAGCACGGCGTTCACGCCCCGGCCGGCCTGGGTGTGCAGATAGGTACCGAGCTCGGTGCCCGGCTCGAGCGCGAAGCGAACCACCTGGCCGACCGCGATGTTCTCCTTCAAGGTGATGCGAAGGCTGTCGATGGCCTCGGCCTGCTCGGCCACCGATTGCTCACCTTTGGCCGCCACCAGGGCGGCCAACTCGTCGACCAGCGAGACGAAGTCGTCGTTCTTGGCCACGAAGTCGGTCTCGCAGCGCAGCTCGACGATGGCCGCTGCACCCCCTTCGGCGGCCAGGGCCACCGCTCCCTGCGACGCCTCACGGTCCGAGCGGTTGGCCGCTCCGGCCAACCCCTGCTCGCGCAGCCAGCGCTTGGCCGCCTCCATGTCGCCGTCGGTCGCCTCCAGGGCACGCTTGGCGTCCATCATCCCGGCGCCGGTGGCTCGGCGCAGGGCTTGGACGTCTTTGGCGGTGAAGTCGGCCACGGTGGTCAACCTTCCTCTCCGCCCGAGGCCTCGAGCACAGCCGGCGGCGGCGGCCGGGGGGGTCCCTCCGCCTCACCGGCACCATCGGTCTGCTCGGACGGCGGGGACGGCGCGGACGGCGCCGGCACCGGTGGCGGGCTCGGGGCGGCGGTGACCGGGCGCGACCGGGCCCCGGCCGACGAGGGCGCCACCACTGGCGGCCGGGGCCGGTGCTCGGCGATCCAGCGGCCTTCCACGACGGCCTCGGCCACCACCCGGCACATGAGCGCTCCGGAGCGGATGGCGTCGTCGTTGCCCGGGATCACATAGGTGATCTCGTCGGGATCGCAGTTGGTGTCGACCACGGCCACGATGGGCATCTGAAGCTTGTTGGCCTCGGTGACGGCGATGTGCTCCTTCTTGGTGTCGATGACGAAGACGGCCTCGGGAAGCTTCTCCAGATCGCGGATGCCACCGAGATTGCGGCGAAGCTTCTCGAGCTCACGGCGATGGCGAAGTCCTTCCTTCTTGGGCATGGCGTCGAAGTCGCCCGCCCGCTCCATGTTCTCGTACTCCCGCAGCTTTCCCACTCGGGACGAGATGGTGGAGAAGTTGGTCAGCATCCCTCCGAGCCAGCGCTCGTTCACGTAGGGCATCCCGCAGGCCTGGGCGTAGGTGGCGATGGGTCCCTGGGTCTGCTTCTTGGTGCCGACGAAGAGCAGCACCCCACCTCCGGCCACCAGATCGCGGACGTACTCGTAGGCGGACTGCAGGCCCTTCAGGGTCTCGTTCAGGTCGATGATGTAGATCCCGTTGCGTACGCCCAGGATGTAGCGGCGCATCTTGGGATTCCATCGACGCGTCTGGTGGCCGAATTGCATTCCAGCCTCCAGCAATTGCCGCGTGGTGACGATGGCCACGGATGTTCCTCCCATCGGTTGTCCTTCCCCGGCGCTGCGACCTCCGGAGGAGGACGACCGTGGACGCGCCCGGGTGCTTCGGTAACTGGGTTCCTGGCCCCGCCGGGAGGCGGGACGACCGATGGTACCAGGGCCTCAGCCGGCGGCGGCCATGCGCTGGCGCGACCCCCGGCGCCCGCCCGGGCGACCCCCGCCGGCGTCGGTTCCGTCGGGCGTGCGCTCGCTGAGCCGGGCCCGCAGCTGGAGAACGGCCTTGGTGTGGATCTGGCACACGCGGCTCTCGGTCACCCCGAGGATCTGCCCGATCTCGGCCAGGGTCAGAGCTTCGTAGTAGTAGAGCGAGAGCACGGTGCGCTCGCGTTCACCGAGGAGCTTGATGGCCTGGGTGAGGATCTCCTTGGACTCCTTGTCCTCGAACACGGCCGCCGGCCCCTCGGTGGCGTCGGGCACGGTGTCGCCCAGAGTGGCGCGATCCCCGCGCTCGCCACCCACCGACAGGACCTCGTCCAGAGCCGCCACCCCCACGAAGGAGATCTGACGCAGGATCTCCTGCAGCTCCTTCTCGGAGATCCCCAGCTCGGCCGCCACCTCGGCGTCGGTGGGGGTGCGCAACAGGGAGGACTCCAAAGCGGCATAGGCCTGCTCCACCGCCCGAGCTTTGGAGCACACCGAGCGCGGCACCCAGTCGATGGCCCGCAGCTCGTCGATGATGGCGCCTCTGATACGAGGGATGGCGTAGGTCTCGAACTTCACCTTTCGGCTCGGTTCGTAGCGGTCGATGGCATCGATGAGGCCGATGATGCCGTAGCTCACGAGATCGGCGCCGTCCACGTGCTGGGGGAGGCCCACCGCCACTCGGGCGGCCACGTACTTGACCAGGGGGGAGTAGAGAACGATGAGCTGGTCGCGGATGCTCCGGTCGCCGCTGCGCTTGTACTCGATCCACAGCTGGGCCGTCGAGCCGTCGTCCGTCGTCACCCCTCCCCCTACGCCCTCGGGTGGGTCGCCGCATGCACGGAGACCAGCCGTTCCTTGCTGACATGAGTGTAGACCTGAGTGGTCTGCAGACTTGCGTGACCGAGCAGCTCCTGCACGATCCGCAGGTCGGCGCCGCCGTCGAGGAGATGGGTGGCGAAGCTGTGACGCAGGGCGTGGGGGTGGGTGGGGACCAGGGCTCGCCGGTCGAGCACCCGGCGCACGTCCCTGGGCCCGAGGCGCCGGCCACGGGTATTGAGGAACAGCGCCTCAGGTGGTGACTGCGCTCCCATCATGGCCGGGCGTCCGTGGCTGGTCCAACGACGCAGGGTCTCGACACAGCGATCGTGCATGGGAAGACGCCGCTGGCGGTCGCCCTTGCCCACCACCGTCACCGTGTGCGATGTCAGGTCGAGGTCGTCGAGATCGAGCCCGCACAGCTCCGACACCCGCAGTCCCGATCCGTACAGCAACTCCAAGATGGAGTCGTCTCGGCTCCGCACGGGCTCGTCCTCGCCCGCTCCGGGGGAGGGATCGTCGAGGAGCCGGCCGAGCTCGCCCGGGCCCAGGACCCTCGGTAGCCGTCCCGACCCGGACGGGGCCCGCAGCCGGGCCGCCGGGTCGATGTCGAGCACGGCGGTGCGTCGGAGCCAGGCGAAGTAGTGGCGCAGTGCCGCCGCTTTGCGCGACACCGTGGCCCGGGCATAACGACGGGTGGCCAGATAGGCGAGATAGCGCCGGAGCAGCAGCCTGTCGACCTGGGCCGGTGAACAGCGTCCGGCTCGCTCGGCCCACTGGGTGAAGGCCACGATGTCACCCACGTAGGCGCGCACGGTGTGGGGCGAGCGTCCGCCGATCGACCGAGCGAACGCGTCGAGCTCCCAGGACATTCGGCCAACGTTAACCGCAGCCGTCCGCCAACCACGTGACCAGGGGTATCCTCTTGGATCTGCGTGGCCCGGCGATCACCTACCGGCCCGTCGACAGTGCCGAGAGACCCCCGGGGGGTCGTGTGGCTGGAAACGGACGGATCCTGCTGGTCGAGGACGACGAGCGCATCCGGGCGTCGACCCGACTGGCCCTGGAGGAAGACGGCTACGAGGTCGAAGAGGCCTATTCGGGGGAGACGGCGTTGGCCCGCTTCGCCGAGCACCCTGCCGACGTGGTGCTGATCGACGTCATGCTGCCGGGGATGGACGGGTTGGAGACCTGTCGAAAGCTCCGGCTGGCGAGCCTCGTTCCCGTCATCATGGTCACGGCCCGCACCGACACCGACGACGTGGTGGCCGGGCTGGAGGCCGGTGCCGACGACTACGTGACCAAGCCGTTCGTGGTCACGGAGTTGGCCGCCCGCATCGCCGCCCTGCTCCGCCGAGCTCGCTCGTCGGAGGCGCCGGTGTCCATCACCTTCGGTGACGTGGAGCTCCGACCCGAAGAGGGCGTCGTGCGGCGCGACAGCCAAGAGGTGCACTGCACCCGAACCGAGTTCCGTCTGCTGCTCGAGCTGGCCTCGAATTCCGGCAAGGTGCTCAGTCGCGAACACCTGCTCGACCGGGTATGGGGCTACGACTACTTCGGCGACGGCCGGCTGGTGGACGTGCACATCCGCAGGCTGCGCACCAAGGTGGAAGCCGATCCGGCCAGTCCCCGCCACATCCTCACCGTCAGGGGCATGGGCTACAAGCTGGTGCCGTGACCCACGCTCTCGTGACCCGTCGGTCCACGACCGACAACGGTGGTGCCGCCGCCGGCCCTCGATGGCGGCGCGGTGACTGGGTGCGCCGGAGATCGCGCCTGGGGGTGCGGGCCCGGGTCACCGTCACCTTCGGGTTGGGGGCGCTGGCGCTCTCGGCCGTCATGGCCGGGCTCACCTATTTCACCGCCCGCCAGTACATCTTGAACGAGCGGCAGACGGCCGCGCTCCGACAGGCCTACGTCAACGCCACCCTCATCCGCTCGTCCCTGCGCTCGCCCAACCCCGACATCACCCAGTTGCTCGGGTCCCTCGACACCCTGCCCGGGTCGCTGTCGGTGCTCGAGCGCTCCGGGCAGTGGTACGCCACGTCCATCTCCTTGGACGAGGCATCCCTTCCCCTACGGCTGCGCCAGGACGTGCTGGCCGGCACGCCCGCCCTGCAGCACTTCGTGCTCCAGGGAACGGCACAGTTGGTGGTGGGGGTACCCGTGCCCAGCGTGAACGCCGCCTACTTCGAGGTCTTCTCCCTGGCCGACGTGGCTCGTACCCTGCAAGTCCTGGCGCTGGCCCTGGGCGCCGCCGCCGTGGTGACGACGGTGGCCGGAGCGGTCACCGGCCGGTGGGCCAGCGGACGGGCCCTGCGCCCGCTGGCCGAGGTCTCGGCCGCAGCCGAGACCATCGCCGGCGGCCAGCTGGACGCCCGGCTGGGGGCGGGCGACGACGCCGATCTCTCGGCGCTGGCCACCTCGTTCAACCGGATGGCCGACGCCTTGCAGGAACGCATCGAACGGGAGGCGAGGTTCACGTCGGACGTGAGCCACGAGCTTCGCTCGCCGCTCACCACGCTGTCGAGCGCGCTGGGCGTGTTGCACTGGCACCGAGACGAGCTGCCGGCCCGCAGCCGCCAAGCGGTCGACCTCCTGCAATCGGAGGTCCGCCGCTTCCAGGGCATGGTCGACGACCTGCTCGAGATCAGCCGCATGGACAGCGGCTCGGCCGAGCTGTCCCTCGACGAGGTCGAGGCGGGCGAACTGCTCCGGCAGGCGGCGGCGGCCGCCGGGGCCAACGGGGTGGCGGTGGACATCGACGCCTCGGTGGCCGCCCAGCGCCTCAGCGTGGACAAACGTCGCATCGAGCGGGTGGTGGCCAACTTGGTGGCCAACGCCCAGCAATATGCCGGCGGGGTGAGCCGGATGGCTCTGGAGCCCGCCCCCGGTGCCGTCCGGCTGGTGGTGGCGGACCACGGACCGGGGGTGGCTCCGAGCGAGCGGGACCGCATCTTCGAGCGCTTCTACCGCGGCCTCACTTCGGGTCGACGCGGGGGCGGTCACGGCACCGGGCTGGGTCTCAGCCTGGTGGCGGAGCACGTGCGCCTCCACGGCGGTCGGGTGTGGGTGGAGAGCGGAGCCGGCAGGGAGAACCGCTTCGTGGTCGAGCTGCCCCTCCACCACACCGACGGCGACGACGACGGGCCTCCCCCGCATCGGGGCGCGGACGGGGGGGACGAATGAGCCGACGGCGCCGCTCCCGCCTGGTGCCGGTGGCGGGCGTGCTGGCGGTGCTGGTGCTGTCCGTCGCCGGCTGCGGCGTGCCCGTCGACAGCGCCCCCACCGTCTTGCCCAAGAGCTCCGTTCCCTTCGGGCTCCTGGCCCAATCAGCGCCCTCCAGCAGCCCCCCGTCGCCGGCACCACGCACCGTGAGCACGCAGATCTTCCTCATCTCCTCCTCGGGCCAGTTGGTGGCGGTGACGCGCGACATCGCCTTTCCGGCCTCGCTCACCGCCATCCTCGAGGCCCTGGTCGCCGGGCCCACCAACGCCGAAGCCGCTTCGGGGCTGGAAAGCGCAGTACCCACCCAGACCCAAGTGCTCAGCACCACCGTGTCTGGTGCCATGGCCACCGTCGACCTCTCCGGTACCTTCACCCAGCTGGTCGGTCAACCGCAGATCGACGCCGTGGCGCAGATCGTCTTCACCACCACCGTCGTACCCGGATTGACCGAGGTCGCCTTTGAGCTCGACGGCAAACAGGTGGCGGTCCCCACGGCCAGCGGAGCCGACGTGCCCATCGCCACCCGTTCGGAATTCGCGGGCATGGCGCCGGCCTGACCCGGAAGAGCTCTAGGCGCCGGCCTCCCAGCGCACCCGCTGGGCGTTTCCCCACAAGCGCTCCAGGTCGTAGTAGCGGCGGTCCTCGTCGAGAAAGACGTGGACCAAGAAGTCTCCGTAGTCGAGCAGCACCCAGTGCAGATCCTGTCGGCCCTCCACCGCCCACGGCGTTCGCCCGCTGTCCTCCTTGACCCGACGCTCCACCTCTTCGGCGATGGTCCGCACCTGGCGGGTGTTGCGTCCGGAGGTGATCACGAAGGCATCGGTCACCCCGAGCAACTCACCCATGGCCAGCACCACGGTGGCCTCACCGAGCTTGGCTTGGGCGGCCCGGGCCGCCACCAGGGCCGGCGCGGGTACGGCACCACCGGGTGGACGCTCGACCACCGGCTCGGCCGAAGCGGTCATACGGCCCGGTGGCTGCGCACTGTGGTGGCGGCGATCATCTACGTGAAGCGTACAGACCCCGGCGCCGGATGCAACGGATGGCCGCTTCGGGAACGAGGAAGTCGACGTTCCGGCCGGTGGCCAGCCGCCGGCGCAGGTCGCTGGAGGAGATCTCGAGGCGGGGGATGCGTAGACGCCGGACCCGCCACCCGGCCGGGTCGGGCACGCCGTCGACGCCGCCGCGCTCGACGATGACCAGGGTGACGGCGCCCACCAGCTCCTCCACCCTGCGCCATGTGGACAGCTCGGCGGCTACGTCGGCACCGATCACGAGGAACAGCTCGGCCCCGCCGTGCACGGCGGCCAGCTCGGCCACGGTGTCGGCGGTGTAGCTGCGTCCGCCGCGCTCGATCTCCAGGGCGCTGGCCTCGAGGCCGTCGACCGCCTCCACGGCGGCGGCCACCACGGCCAGGCGCTGGCGCGCCGGCGTCATCGTCCTGTTTCCGCTCTTCTGCCACGGGTCGTTGGCCACCACCATGAGGACGCGGTCCAGGGCCAGGCGCTGGCGCGCCTCGATGGCGGCCACCAGATGTCCCACGTGGACGGGATCGAAGGTGCCGCCGAAGATCCCGATCCTCTGGCGGCGGGCGGCCCGGGACGACACGAGCTCAGCCGCCGACGGCGGCCGTCACCACCGGGGCGAAGTCGTCGATGTCGGCCTCGTGGACGACCCAGTAGGTCATCCCCCAGCGCTTGCGTCGGTCCTCCAGCGTCTCCACGATCTGCTCGACCGATCCGATGAGGGCGATGGGGACCTGGGCGGCCACCTCGGGGGCCATGTCGAAGACCTGCGCCGTTTCCTGGAGGACACGGGCGGCGTCGGGGACCACGCGCACCATGAAGGTGAGGCACTGGACCTCGATCTCCCCTATACGGTCGCCGGCCGCATCCCGGACCCACTGCCAGCGCCGGTCGTAGTGCTCGGGGGCGAGGGAGGCGATGGAGGCCGGCCCCACGTATCCCTCGGTCAGCCGGGAGTTGAGCCCCACGATGTCGGCCTCCTGGCCGGCCACGGTGAGCACCCGCCTGCTGCCGCCCCCGATCACGAGCAGGGGATGGGGACGGCGGTGGGGCCGGGGCAGGCCCTGGGCTCCCCGCAGGCGGTAATGGGCACCGACGTGGTCACCACCACCCGACCACAGCTGCTTCATCACCGCCACCGCCTCGGCCATGCGCTCGACGCGCACCGCCGGGGGGTCGAGAGGCATGCCGGATTCCTCGTAGTCGCTGGTCATCCACCCGGCGCCGATTCCCAGCTCGAGGCGGCCCTCGGAGAGCAGGTCCAAGGTGGCCGCCTCCTTGGCCACCACCAACGGATGGCGGTAGTCGTTGTCGAGGACCAGGGTCCCCACCCTCAGCGCCGTGGTCGCCTCGGCCGCCACCGCCAACGCCACCATGGGCGCCAGCTGGTCGCCGAAATGGTCGGGCAAGAGGACCGACGAATAGCCCAGGTCCTCGATCTTGCGCACCAGCGAACGCCAAGCCGATCCACTGGGGGCCGAAGACAGCTGCACCCCGAAACGAAAGCCGTGGGTGGAGGACATTGGCCGGACAATAGGTGTTCAGCGGCCGGAGGCACGCCGTTTACGCTGGTGGACCATGACGGCAGGGACCTGGAGCCCGAGGAGCTGGCGGCAGCGGCCCGCCGCCCAGCAACCGCGCTGGCCGGACTCCGAGGCCGTCGAGGGCGTGGTCAAGGAGCTGGCGGCCCTGCCGCCCCTCGTGTTCGCCGGCGAAGCCCGCCGTCTGCGCACGGCGCTGGGCGAGGTGGCCGCCGGCCAGGCCTTTCTGCTCCAAGCCGGGGACTGCGCCGAATCCTTCCTCGAGTTCAGCGCCGACGACATCCGCGACAAGCTGAAGGTGGCCCTGCAGATGGCGGTGGTGCTCACCTACGGGGCCGGGGTCCCGGTGGTCAAGGTCGGACGCATCGCCGGGCAGTTCGCCAAACCCCGCTCGGCCGACACCGAGACGGTGGCCGACGTCGAGCTCGAGTCGTTCCGGGGCCACATGGTCAACAGCGAGGCGGCCGACGCCGCCTCCCGGGTACCCGATCCCACCCGCATGGTGGCGGCCTACCACCAGTCGGCGTCCACCTTGAACCTCCTGCGGGCCTTCACCACCGGTGGGTTCGCCGATCTGTCCCAGGTCCACCAGTGGAACCAGCAGTTCGTGGCCTCGAGCGAGGAGGGCCGGCGCTACGAACAGATCGCCGCCGAGATCGACCGGGCGCTGCGGTTCATGGCCGCCTGCGGCATCGACCTGCTGGCCGAGACCTCACTGCACCAGGTCGAGTACTTCACCTCGCACGAGGCGTTGATCCTGCCCTACGAGGAGGCGCTCACCCGGATCGACTCGCTCACCGGTGATCCGTACGACTGCTCGGCCCACATGCTGTGGGTGGGCGAGCGGACCCGGGAGCTCGATGGTGCCCACGTCGAGTTCGTCT
>JASHZK010000386.1 GCA_030042575.1 Acidimicrobiales bacterium | reverse complement strand
GGGACTGCTCCATCAGGTCGACGAACTGGGTGAAGAGATAGCGGGCGTCGTGCGGGCCGGGGCCCGCCTCCGGGTGGTACTGCACGCCGAAGGCGGGCACCGAGGTGGCCCGTATGCCTTCCACCACTCCGTCGTTCAGGTCGACGTGCGTCACCTCGGCCACCGCCGAACCACCCGGGCGCAGCGAATCCTCGGCCACCGCGTAATTGTGGTTCTGGGTCGTGATCTCCACGCGACCGCCCGAGCGCCACCGCACCGGGTGGTTCCCGCCGTGGTGGCCGAAAGGCAGCTTGTAGGTCCGCCCGCCCAGGGCCGTGGCCAGAAGCTGGTGCCCGAGACAGATGCCGAAGACGGGGACGACCCCGAGCAGGTCGGCCACGATGGCGTGCTGCGTGCTCAGAGCGGCCGGATCGCCGGGGCCGTTGGACAGGAACACCCCGTGCGGCTCGAGGGCGAGAGCCTCGCCCGCCGGGAAGTGGGCGGGGACCACCGTCACGGTGGCCAGCTGCTCCAAGTGCCGAAGCATGGTCTGCTTGACGCCGAAGTCGTAGGCCACCACCCGGTAGGGGCCCGAACCGCGTCGATAGGGAGCCGGCGTCGTGACCGCCGACACCAGGTCGGCTCCGGAGGTGCCCGGTTCGCCGGTGGCCGCCGCCGACAGGGCCGCCTGGTCTGCGGTGCCGAAGGCACATCCGATGGCCCCGACCTCGCGCACGTGACGGGTGAGTCGACGGGTGTCGACCCCGCACATCCCGGGCACCTGGTGACGCACCAGTAGCTGCTCCAACGATGCTCGGGCCCGCCAGCTCGACGGACGCGGCGCCAGGTCGCGCACCACCACGCCGCGGCACCGGGGGCGAGCAGCTTCGTCGTCATCGGGGTTCACGCCGTAGTTCCCGATGTGGGGATAGGTGAAGGCGATCACCTGGCCGGCGTAGCTCGGGTCGGTGACCACCTCCTGGTAACCCGAGAGCACGGTGTTGAACACCAGCTCACCGGTGGCGATGCCGCCCGGAGGCGACGCGCCCATGGCCTCGCCCTCGAAGACCTCGCCGTCGGCCAGCACGAGCAGCGCCGGCGGGCGCTCTCCCGGCGAAACGGCGAGATCGGCCGCACCGGCGGCGACGGAGCTCACCGCTGGGCCTCGCCGTCGAGCACCACGAGCTCGCCGCCGTAGACCGTGTGGCGCACCCTGCCCGTGAGGGTGCGCCCGGCCCACGGGGTGTTGCGGCTCCGGCTGGACAGCCGGGCCGGGTCGAGCACCCAGCGCTCGGTGGGATCGAACACACAGAGATTCGCCGGCGCCCCCGGCACCAGAGGCCCGCCCTGGTCGCCGCCCTGGTCCACGGACAGGCCGGCGATCCGAGCCGCTCGCCACGACATGAGGCCCACCACCTCCCTCGGGCTCAGCGCCGGCGCCGCCACCGCCACTTCTGGGCTCTGAGCGCGCCCCGGGGCCCCGTCGTCGGCGGTGCCGTCGGTGGGGCCCAGTGCCATGAGAGCCACGGCCAGAGCGGTCTCGAGCCCGATCATGCCCGGGGCCGCCGCCTGCAGGGTCGTCTCTTTGGCCTCGGGTGGATGGGGAGCATGGTCACTGGCCACGGCGTCGACCACCCCTGTGGCGCAGGCGGCGCGCAGTGCCGCCACGTCCGGCGCCCCGCGCAACGGTGGGTTGACCTTGTAATTGGGGTCGAAACCGGCCAGCTCGGCGTCGGTGAGGCTCAGGTGGTGCGGGGTGACCTCGGCGCTCACGGCCAAGCCCTCGGACTTGGCGGCCGCCACCAAAGCGACCGATCTCTGCGTGGAGAGATGGAGGAAGTGCATGGCCCCGCCGGTGAGTCGCGTCAGCGACAGGTCTCGGGCCACCATGAGCTCTTCGGCTTCGGCGGGAATGCCCGGAACACCGAGGCGGCTGGACCACCCGCCCTCGTGCATGACCCCACCGTCGGCCAACGAGGCCAGCTCGCAGTGCTGGGCCAGGATCACCCCGAGCCCCCGGGCCCGCAGTCCCCGGGCGTACTCGAGGGCCCGGCGCATGACCCCGGCGTCCTGGACACCGGCCCCGTCGTCGGTGAACAGGCGCACGCCCAGGGCGGCCAGCTCGCCCATGGGAGCCAGTCGTTCTCCGGCTCGCCCCACCGTGATGGCCCCGGCCGGCGCCACCAGGCACAGGGCACCGGCCGCCAGGGACAGGATCTCGGCGGCCACCGGCGCGCAGTCCACCGGAGGATCGGTGTTCGGCATGGCCACCACGGCGGTGAAACCCCCGCGGGCGGCAGCCCGAGAACCGCTCTCGACCGTCTCGGCCTCCTCGGCCCCCGGTTGGCGCAAATGCACGTGGAGGTCGACCAGCCCGGGTGCCACCAGGCACCCGCCGGCTTCGAGCACGGTCGCCCCGTCGGGCGCGTCCAGGGAGTCACCGACGGCGGCGATCGACCCGGACGACACGGCGACATCGGCCCGGCGCTCACCGGTTTCGTCGATCACCGTGCCGCCCCGCACGAGCAGGTTCATTCGGCGGTCATGTCGAGCAGCGCCTCGGCCTCTGACGGCGCCGTGGCCGAACCGAGAAGGATGAACAGCACGGCCATGCGCACGGCCACCCCGTTGGACACCTGACGCAGCACCAAGGACCGAGGGAGATGGGCCACCTCGTCGGCGATCTCCACTCCTCGATTCATGGGTCCCGGGTGCATGATCAGCGCGTGTTCGGGCATGAGGGCGGCCCGGCGGGCGGTGAGCCCATAGCTCGATGCGTACTCCCGCACCGAGGGGAGGAATTTCCCGGCACCCCGCTCGAGCTGCAACCGGAGCAGGTAGCACACGTCCACGGTGCCGAGCACGGCGTCGAGGTCGTTCGACACAGCCGACAGCGGCCATCCCTGCAGGGACGTGGGGAGCAGAGACCCCGGCGCCACCAAGATCACCTCGGCCCCCAGGGCCGACAGGGCCAGGACGTCCGAGCGGGCCACGCGGCTGTGACGGATGTCTCCCACCACCGCCACCCGCAACCCGTCGAAAGCGGCGATCCCCACGGCGTCGGGCTCGATCCCGGACCGTTCGGTCAGGGCCTGACGGATCGTGTAGCAGTCGAGCAGGGCCTGGGTGGGGTGCTCGTGCCACCCGTCGCCGGCGTTGACCACGGCGGCGTCGACCCAGCGGGCCACCTGGTGGGGGGCGCCGGCCTCGGGGTGGCGCACCACCAGGGCGTCCACGCCCATGGCCGTCACCGTCTCGACCGTGTCGCGCAGCGACTCGCCCTTCTTCACCGAAGAGTGGTCCATGGAGAAGCTGAGCACGTCGGCCGACAAGCGACGGGCGGCCGCCTCGAACGACAGCCGGGTGCGGGTCGACTCCTCGGCGAACAGGGTGACCACGGTCCTGCCGCGCAATGCCGGGACCTTGGGGATGGGCCGGCGGGCCACCTCCACGAAGGCGTCGGTCACCCGCATGACCTCGGCGATCCCCACGGCGCCGAGATCGGTGATCGACAGCAGGTGGCGGTGGGCGCCGAACGGAGCGTCCCCCGAGGTCAACGGGGCACCACGTCGCCGAGGACGACGCCGTCGAGGCTCACGTCGACCTGCTCGTCGATACGGGTGGGCATGTTCTTGCCCACGTAGTCGGGGCGGATAGGCAGTTGCCGGTGCCCGCGGTCGACCATGACGGCCAGCTGTACGGCCCGAGCCCGTCCGTAGTCGGCCAGGGCGTTGAGGGCGGCTCGTACCGTGCGCCCGGTGAAGAGCACGTCGTCGACCATGACCACCAGGGCGCCGGCCAGGTCCCCGGGGATGTCGGTCACCGCTTCCGGCAGCACGGGACGGATGCCGATGTCGTCGCGGTAGAAGGCCACATCCAGCGAGCCCACCGGCACGGGCGTCCCGTCGATCTCCCCCAGAACGTTGCCGATGCGTCGGGCCAAGGGGACTCCGCCGGTCTGGAGGCCGATGAGCACGAGGTCCTCCAGGCCGTGATTGCGCTCGACGATCTCGTGAGCGATGCGGACCAGGGCCCGTCCGACGTCCTCGGCGGAGAGCACCTGCACCCGAGGAACGAAAACCCCACCTCGCGGTGGGGTCAGTCTGCGTTCACGCTCGGCCAACAGGCACCTCTTCGTCCGTTCGGGCCTCTCGGGACCCGCTTCACGGTCGAAGGTGCATGGTAGCAGCCGCCTGCACCGGGCGCCGCCGCCTCGGTGGCGGTCAGCCGCGCACCTGGGCCGCCACGGTGGACAGGACGCCGTTCACGAACCGGCCCGAGTCCTCGGTCGAGTACTGACCGGCCAGCGCCACCGCTTCGTCGATGACCACGGCCACCGGTACGGCCGGCTCCTCCAGCAGCTCGTAGACGGCCAGGCGCAAGACGGCTCGGTCCACGGCCGGCATCCGGTCGAGCCCCCAGCCGACGGCGGCGGCAGACAGGAGGGAGTCGATGCGGGCCCGGGCGGCGGCCACTCCCTCCACCAGGACCACCGAGTACGGGTCGGCCGGGGCCGGCAGGGCGCCGAGCACCTCGAACACGGTCAACTGCTTCATTTCCGCTTCGTACAGCAGCCCCAACGCCCGCTCGCGCGCCAGACGGCGTGGGCCCTCGGGCGGGGGACCCTGGGACGGGGTCGCCCCGGATCGGACACCCCCACCACCGGGCACGACCGACTTCCGCCCGGCGATCAGGCGCGGGTTATGTACTCGCCGGTACGGGTGTCCACCTTCACCCGTTCGCCGGAGTTCACGAACAGCGGGACCTGCACGACGAGGTCGGTCTCCAAGGTGGCGGGCTTGCGGGCCCCCGACACCCGGTCGCCTTGAACGCCGGGCTCGGTCTGGGCGACCACCAGCTCCACGGCGGCAGGGAGATCCACCCCCACGATCTCCTGCCCGTAGAGCTGCAGGACGGCGGTCGAGCCCTCGGTCAAGTAGTGGACGGCATCACCGAGGGCGGCCGGACTGACGTAGGTCTGTTCGTAGGAGACCGTGTCCATGAACACGTAGTCGGTGCCCTCGCGGTAGAGGTACTGCATCTCCCGTTTGTCCACGATGGCCTGCTCGACGCGCTCGTCGGCCCGGAAGGTGCGCTCGATCACGGCACCGGTGCGGACGTTCTTCAGTTTGGTCCGGACGAAGGCGCCGCCCTTCCCCGGCTTCACGTGCTGGAACTCGACCACGCCGAAGAGGCCCTCGGGCAGGTCGAGCGTCATGCCGTTGCGCAGATCGTTGGTGGTGACAGCCATGAGTGGGTCCTTCCGGACGAGGGGTCTGTTCAGGACACGATGGTGCGCTGCTTCGGGACCGTGCCGGCGGGCTTACTTCGGGAACCGTGTCAGCGGGCGCCATCCGTCCTCGGTCACCACCACGGTGTCCTCGATCCGGACGCCGCCCACGCCGGCCAGGTACACCCCCGGCTCCACGGTGACGAC
>JASHZK010000385.1 GCA_030042575.1 Acidimicrobiales bacterium | reverse complement strand
AGCCACGCCACCGTGGCGTGGCCCGACTCGTGGGTGGCGATGGTGCGGCGCTCGGCCTCGGTGTACTCGACCGGCTGGGCCAGGCCGATCTCCTCGGTCATCTTGGCCTTCTGCACGTCCAGCCACGACAGCTGCTCGCCCCCGCGGCGGATGGCCCACACCAGCGCCTCGTCGAAGAGGTGCTCGATCATGACCGGCGTGTAGCTGACGGTGAGGGCGGCCAGCGTGTCGCGCTTGGCCGGGTCGTCGAGCTCGGGATCGTGCGCTTTCTTGGTGAGGTAGTAGTCGATGATGTCGCGCCGGCCCGACCTGGTGGGCAGGTCGAAATAGATGGTGCGGTCGAAGCGACCGGGGCGCACCAGGGCCGGGTCGAGGTCCGAGGCCCGGTTGGTGGCCCCGATGACCAGGATGTTGGCCTGGGGCATCACCGGCTTGCCCAGCTGACGCCCGGTCGGCAGCCAGGCGTTCACGGAGTCGATCAGACGCCCCCGCAGGCGCACGGCCATGGGCGGCTGGTCGAAGGACTGCAGCTGGATGAGCAGCTCGTTGACCACGCCGCTGATGCCCTCACCCCGTCCCGTCCCCAGGCCGTTGCGGGCGGTGCCGATGGCGTCGATCTCCTCGATGAAGCCGATGGCGCCCCCTTCTCGCCAGGCGTACTTGCGCAGGCACCGGAAGTAGGAGCGGATCTTGCGGTTGGTCTGGCCGTAGAACATGGACTGGAAGGCCGACGCCGAGACGAACAGGAAGGGGACGCCCGCCTCCTTGGCCATGGCCTTGGCCATATAGGTCTTGCCCGTCCCCGGCGGCCCTTCGAACAGCAGGGCCCGACGCGGCGATCCCCCCATGCGCTCGGCGAAGGTGCGGTGGGCGAGAAAGAGGTTGAGGCTCTTCACCACCTCTTCGACGACACTGCCGGCGCCGCGCACGTCGGCGAAGCCTGTGTCGATCTCACTGGGGCGGTACAGCACGTGGGGCGAACGGCCCGCCCCCAACATGGGCCCGGCGATGACGAGCACCAGGAGGAACACGAGGACGATGGCGGGCAGGTAGGGCACGAGCCCGCTCGGGACGTGCGGCATCACCACCACCCGCCCGGGCCACAAGATGGCGCGCACCACCACCCACACGGCCACGGGAGCGAGGACGAGGGCCAGGCGCCGCAGGCGGCCCTGGCGGGCCCGCTCCCGACTGACCCCCACATCGGCCTGGCCCGCCCTCAGGACGCCGGGTTGGCCCAGCGTGGTCAACGCAACCTGGTTAGTGCTTTCCGTGGCTGCCATTGCCACAGAACGTAGCTCCCAGCGGCAACATTTGGTCAATATTTCACTGTGTGTGCTTGAGTGACCGCGAAGAGCCCGCCGGCGTCCGGAGCACCGACCCCGCCATGCTCAGCCAACGTCAAGGGCGCACCAATGGCCTGCTCAGGGCAGGGGCGCAAGATCGTCCTCGAACAGTGAGCGACAGCCGGTTCTCCCTGTTTCCGGCCTCCGCTTCGCTCACCGGCCCCCGGGGGCGGTACCCGCCGCCCGCCCCCGGGGGCCACCTCCCTTCTGCCGCTCCCCTGCCTGCCTTCTGACGCTCCCCTGGCTGGCGCCACGCACCGGCACCACCCGGTGAGCCCTCACCCGGCGGCGGCC
Organism: Acidimicrobiales bacterium; assembly: GCA_030042575.1. Lineage (GTDB taxonomy): Bacteria > Actinomycetota > Acidimicrobiia > Acidimicrobiales > UBA8190 > UBA8190. Next base: position 6,400 of record JASHZK010000385.1, on the reverse strand, counting down.
CGCACGCCGCGGCGATAGAGAGCGGGGAAGAGCGCCCGGGCCACCGGCGCCAGGCGGGCCACCTGGGCGGCGTCGATGTCGATGCGCCGGCCCCCGAGACGGGACAACAGCAGGCGCGACACCTGCTGTTCGCTGCGGCGCACGACTCTGGGGGGCATGGGCATGCCCTCGGCCACCGCCCCCGACCCCATGGCCGTGGGGACCCACCCCGGGTAGAGCACGTGCAGCTGCACCCCGCTCTTGTCGAGCTGCATGGCCATCGACTCCGTGAAGGCGCTCAGCGCCGCCTTGGAGGGACCGTAGGCCGTCTCGCCCGGACCGGGAGCCCGCCCGCTGTCGGAGGAGACGTTCACGACCACCCCCCGGCGGCGCTGGCGCATCCCCGGCAGCACGGCCAGAGTCCCCGCCACCGCCGCGAAGTAGTTGGTGTCCATGATGCGGCGGTACTTCTCGAGGCCCTCTTCCTGGCGGGTCTCTCCCACTCCGGCGTTGTTCACGAGCAGGTCGACGCGGCCGTGGGCCGCTTCGACGTCGGCCAGCAGGGCGGTGAAGGCGTCGGTGTCCGCCACGTCGCACACCTGGGTGGAGGAGCCCGCCGACAGGGCCGAGAGCTCCCCGGCCAGCTCGTCGAGGAGCTCGCGGCGCCGGGCCACCCCCACCACCACGGCACCGGCCGCCGCCAGGTCCCGGGCGAAACGGCGCCCGAGACCGGAGGAGGCCCCGGTCACCACCGACACCGCACCTTCGAGCGGGAAGGGGCGGCTCACGGGGTGCCGCGCCCGCTCAGCTGACGAACTCCCACCACTGCAGCTCGCAGCGCATGGGCAGCAGGTAGCCGAGATAGATGGAGTGGATCTTCACCGGGCCCTGGTCGTCGACCAGCAGGTCGTCGAGCACCAGCCGGCTGTCGGTGGCGGCGAAGGTGCGGGCCCGGTCGCGCGCCGCGGTCAGCTCGTCGAGCGAACCCACGGCGAAACCGAAGTGGTCGCCGGTGGGGCAGGCCATGGGCGAGTCCTCCGCCATGAGGAAGAGGAACTGGTCCCAGTGCACGCAGCTCAGCACCAGCCGCTTGCGGTCGACGGTCATGGTGGGCAGCTCCTCGAAGCCGAGGACCTCGTCGAAGTAGCGGCCCAGGTCGGCCCGGCCCTGCTCCCCGAGCAGGTCGGCGGGGACGCTCAGGGCCACGTGGTTGAACCGGGGATTGCCCGAGGGATAGAAGCGATGGGCCATCAGCTCACGACCTCCTCGCTGGAGCGGCACGGGACCACGAGCACCTTGCCGGCGATACGGCCTTCGGCCAGGTCCCGAGCGGCGGTGCCCAGGGCGTCGAGGGTGACGTCCTGGGCCTCGAGCAGCATGTCACTGGGGAGCACCCCCGAGGCGAGCAGGGCCAGAGCCCGCTCGAACCCGTCGGCGTCGTAGACGAAGGAACCGCAGATCTCGAGCTCGTTGAGCAGGACCCGGTTGATGTCGAAGGTCGGTTCCTCCATGCCCGCGCCCACCAGCACCAGCCGGCCGCCGCGGCCCAGCTGGTGCAGGGCCGCCTCGGTGGCCGCCTTCTTCCCCGAGCACTCGATGACCACGTCCACCGCGGTGGCCGAGAGCCGTTCGGGCTCCCACCGCTCGAAGCGCTCGAGGGCATCGGGGGCCAGGACCTCGGTGGCGCCCAGACGGCGGGCCAGCTCCCGGCGAGTCGTGCTCGGCTCCACCACGGTCACGGCGTGGTGGCCGGTGGCCACCAGCACGGCCAGGGCCAGGGCCCCGATGGGCCCGGCGCCGAAGACCATCACCTTCTCGCCCGGCTCGAGACGGGCCCGGGTGATGCCGTGCAGCGCCACCGCCAGTGGCTCGGCCAGGGCGGCCACCCGCAGCGTCAGCCCCGGAGGCACGGCCCGCAGGGCCCGGGCGTCGCAGAGCACGAAGCCGGCGAAGGCTCCGTCGCTGTGGTCGGCCACCGAGCCCGAGCGCTGCTCGCACTGCGAGGGCTTGCCCTGGCGGCACCGCCGGCACTTCCCACAGCGAGGCGACGGACCACCCACGACGAGGTCTCCCGGTGCCCACGGAGCCGTGCCCGGGCCGAGGGACCGCACCGTGCCGGCGAACTCGTGGCCGGCCACCGTGCCCGGCTTTCCCCACCCCTCGATGATGAGGTGCAGGTCCGACCCGCACACCCCGCAGTGATCGACCTCCACCAGCACCTGGCCCGGTCCGGGCCGGGGCACCGGGCGTTCCTCCACCTCCAGATGGCCCGGGCCCCGGTACACGGCCACCGGCATCGTCTCGGGAACCTGCGCGCTCAGCTCTCTCCCCCTTCGTCGTCGGTGGCCGATGGTACCCAGCGGCGAAACCGCTTCACGTCCGGCCCCTCACATCCGGTCCCTCACATCTGGTCGGGGGCGCCGATGCCGAGCAGCCCCAGTCCGTGATCGAGCACCCGGGCGCTCAGGGCGGCCAGCGCCAGCCGGCTGGCCCGGGTCTCGGGGTCGGGGGCCTGGAGCACCGGGCAGTTCTCGTAGAAGGTGGTGAAGGCGGTGGCCAAGGAGAACAGATAGGCGCACAGCCGGCTCGGGCTCCAGCTGCTCAAGGTGGCGCCGATGGCCTCGGGATAGCCGAGGAGGACGAGGCCGAGGGCCCGCTCCGCCGGCTGGGCCAAGACGGGCGCCACACCGCTGTCCGCCCCCGGGTCGGACTCGGCCCGCCGGAAGATGGCATGGATGCGGGCGTGGGCGTACTGCAGGTACGGACCGGTGTCGCCCTCCAGGGCCAGCATGCGGTCCCAGTCGAAGACGTAGTCGTGTCCCCGGTCGGTGGACAGGTCGGCGTACTTGACGGCGCCGGTCCCCACGGCCCGGGCCACCGGCGCCCGCTCCTGCGCAGGCCGCCCCGGGTCACGGGCGGCCAGGGCGGCGTCGGCGCGCAGCACGGCCTCCTCGAGCAGCTCGCCCAGCTTGACGCTGTGGCCACTGCGGCTGCGGAACATCTTGCGGTCGCTGCCGAGCACGCTGCCGTGGGCCACGTGCACGGCCTCGGTCCCCGGCGGCAGCCAGCCGGCCATGCGGGCCACGGCGAAGCACATCTCCAGGTGCTGGGCCTGGGGGGCGCCGACCACGTAGAGGATGACCCGGGCCCCGAGCCGCTCCACCCGGTCGCGGATGGCGGCCAGGTCGGTCGCCGCGTAGCCGAAGCCCTCGTCCGACTTCTGGACGATGAGCGGCAGGGGGTCGCCGTGGCGGTTGGCGAACCCCTCGGGGAAGGCGCACAGCGCCCCCTCGCTCTCCACCAAGAGGCCCCGTTCGTCGAGGCCGGCGACCACCCCGGGGAGCATGGGGTTGTAGAAGCTCTCGCCCACCACATCGGCGTCGGTCAGAAGGACGCCGAGCTGGGAGTAGACCGCGTCGAAGTAGCGGATGCTCTGGCCCACCAGGATCCGCCACAGCCGCAGTGTCTCCTCGTCCCCCGACTGCAGCAGCACCACCCGGCGGCGGGCCCGTTCCCGGAACGCCTCGTCGGCGTCGAAGGAGGCCCGGGCCTGGCGGTAGAAGGTGTCGAGGTCGCCCACCGAGAGCTCGTGGACGGCCTCCTCCTCGCCCACGGCGACCAGGTGCTCGATGAGCATGCCGAAGGGCGTGCCCCAGTCGCCGACGTGGTTCTCACGGATCACCTTGTGCCCGGCGAAGTCGAGCGTGCGGCACAGGGCGTCGCCGATGATGGTGGAACGCAGATGGCCGACGTGCATCTCCTTGGCCACGTTGGGCGCCGAATAGTCGACCACCACGGTGACCGGCTCCTCCACCGCTTCCACCCCCAGGCGCTGGTCGCCGGCCATGGCCTGCAATTGGCGGGAGACGAAGGCGTCGTCGAGCGTCAGATTGACGAAGCCGGGCCCGCTCACCTCGACGGCCCTGCACAGGTCGGCGAGCTCGGCGCGATCGACGATCTCGGCGGCCAATTGGCGCGGGTCGCGCCCCAGGCGGCGGGCCAGGGCCAGCGCCCCGTTGGCCTGGAAGTCGGCGTGGTCCGAGGGACGGACCTGCGGATCGGCCCCCGGCTCCACGGCGTCGAAAGCGACGCCCAGGCGCTCTTCCAACAGGGCGCGCAGGTCGGCCATGGCCCATCTTGGCATCGGCGCTCCTACCATGGACCGGTGCTCCTCGTCGCCGGGGACCCCGAGCTCGATCGTCACCAGGTGAGCTCCCGCCATCCCGAGCGCGCCGCCCGGGTCGGCGCCGCCCTGGCCGGCATCGACCAGGCCGGCCTGGCCGACGCCGTGGTCCATCTGGAACCGCGCCGCGCCACCCTGGCCGAGCTCGAGCGCGTCCACCCCCTCGGGTACCTGGAGGCCTTGCGCGCCTTGTGCCGGGCCGGGGGCGGCGACCTCGACCCCGACACGACCGTGAGCTCCGGCTCGTGGGACACCGCCCTTTTGGCCGCGGGTGCCGTGCTGGCCGCCGTCGACGGGTTGGAGGCCGGCGCCGGCCTGGCCGCCTTCGTGGCTGCCCGGCCCCCCGGTCACCATGCCACGGCCGACCGGGCCATGGGCTTCTGCCTGCTCAACAACGTGGCGGTGGCGGCGGCGGCCCTGGCCGAGCGGGCCCAGCGCGTGCTCGTGGTGGACTGGGACGTCCACCACGGCAACGGCACCCAGGCCATCTTCTGGGACGACCCCCGCGTCCTGTACGTGTCGACGCACCAGTGGCCGCTGTACCCCGGCACCGGCCGCGTGCAGGAGACAGGCGGAGCCGGTGCCCCGGGGACGAATCTCAACGTGCCGCTTCCGGCCGGGGCAACGGGCGACGTGCTGCTCGAGGCCTTCGACGGCGTGGTGGCCGAAGCGGTAGAGCGCTACTCGCCCACCTGGGTGCTGGTGTCGGCGGGCTTCGACGCCCATCGTGACGACCCGCTGGCGGCCATGGCCCTCACCGCCGGCGACTTCGCGGCGATGGCCGAACGGGTCCGCCGTTTCGCCCCGGGGCCGGCCCGGGTGGTGGCCGTCCTCGAGGGAGGCTACGACCTCGACGCCCTGCGGCTCTCGGTCGGGGCCACGGCCGCCGCCCTCATGGGGGAGCGCTACGTGCCCGAACGGCCGTCGAGCGGTGGGCCCGGTGGCGAAGTGGTCGGCGCCGTGCGCCGCGCCCGGCAGGCGGCCATGGGCGCATGAAGACGGTCGTCGAGGCGCTCGAGAGCCACGCCCGCCACCGAGGCGACCGTCCGGCGCTGTGGTACGGGGAGCAGACCATGACCTTCGCCGAGGCCGACGAGCGGTCGTCCCGGGTGGCCTCGGCCCTCGACGGAGCCGGAGTGCGCCCGGGCGACCGGGTGGCGTTGCTGGACAAGAACGCTCCGGAGTTCGTGGACCTGCTGTTCGGCACCTGCAAGCTCGGCGCCGTGCTGGTACCGGTGAACTATCGCCTCTCGCCGTCGGAAGTGGCCTTCGTGGTGGGTGACGCCGGCGCCAAGGTCCTCGTGGTCGGCGCCGAATTCCGTGACGGCGCCGAATTGTGCGACGCGCCCACCACCGTCGTGCTGGGCGAGCAGTTCGACGCCTGGCGGGAGGGGGCCGACCCGCGGCGCGGACAGCCCCGGGCCACTTCGAGAGACGTGGCCATCCAGATGTACACCTCGGGGACGACCGGATTGCCCAAGGGGGCCATGCTCACCCACGACAACCTGGTGTGCCTGCTTCGGACCTACAGCGCCATCTGGGACATCGACGAGGACTCCATCGGGCTCACCGTCATGCCCCTGTACCACGTCGCCGGACTCGCCTGCCTGATGGTGGCCATGGGCAATGGCGTCCCCACCGTCCTGCTCAGAGAGGCCGTGCCCGACGACATCCTGGCCGCCATCGCCCGGCACCGGGTCACCACCACCATCTTCGTCCCGGCCCTCATCCAGGCTCTGTTGGCCTGCGACGCCATGAGGAGCACCGACCTGTCGAGCCTGCGGCGAATCGGCTACGGCGCCTCACCCATCTCCGACGACGTGCTCGTGCGGGCTCTGGAGGTCTTCGGCTGCGACTTCCAACAGGGGTACGCCCTGACCGAGACGTCCGCCATCGGGACCTGCCTGAGCCCCGAGGACCACCGCCACTGGCGGGAGCATCCGCAGCGGCTGCGCTCGGCCGGACGGCCCATGCCCGAGGCCCAGGTGCAGGTGGTGGACCCCGACAGCGGAGCGGGCCTGGCGGCCGGCCAGGTGGGAGAGGTATGGCTGCGCAGCGGGGGGACCATGGCCGGCTACTGGAACCGTCCCGAAGCCAGGACGTTGTCCCCGGAATTGTTGAAGTGAGGTGGTGGTCCCCCTCCTGAGTCCTGCCGTGAGGTAGGCGTTCAGGAGACCAATCCAAGAACTACCCAGAAAGGGGACCACCAATGAAGAAGAAGGTAGCTGTTGTGAGCGT
>JASHZK010000384.1 GCA_030042575.1 Acidimicrobiales bacterium | reverse complement strand
GTCGGTTCCCGTCGGCCTCTTCGGCACCGTGTGGGCCTATCTCAAGCTCGAGGAGCGCGGTGTGCGCAGACCGGCGCGCATCGACTGGTGGGGCAACCTCACCTTCGCCGTGGGCCTGGTGGGCATCCTCTACGGCATCACCTACGGTCTGCTCCCCTACGGCGGCCACACCATGGGCTGGACCAACCCCAAGGTGCTCGGGGCCATGGTCGGAGGGCTGGTGCTCCTCGGGATCTTCGCCGTCATCGAGACCAGGACCGACCACCCCATGTTCCGGTTGCGGCTGTTTCGCATCCGCGCCTTCTCGTGCGGCAACGCCGCCGCCTTCCTGTCGGCCCTGGGCCGGGGCGGGCTCATGTTCATCCTCGTCATCTGGTTACAGGGCATCTGGCTGCCCCAACACGGCTACGACTTCGCCCAGACGCCGCTGTGGGCCGGCATCTACATGTTGCCGCTCACGGCCGGATTCCTCATCGCCGGGCCGCTGTCGGGCTTCCTGTCCGACCGCTTCGGAGCCCGGCCCTTCGCCACCGGCGGCATGATGACCGCCGCCGCCGGTTTCCTGCTGCTCGAGCTGCTGCCGGTCAACTTCTCCTACGTGCTCTTCGCCCTGCTCCTGTTGCTCGTCGGACTGGGTATGGGAGTGTTCGCCGCCCCCAACCAGGCCGGGGTGATGAACAGCCTCCCGGCCAACCAGCGGGGATCGGGCGCGGGCATGTTGAACACGGGCCAGTCCACGGCCATGGTGCTGTCCATCGGCGTCTTCTTCACCCTCATCATCGTGGGGCTGTCGGCCACCCTTCCCCACGCCCTCTACCACGGGCTCGTGGCCCAGGGCGTTCCCGCTCGGGCCGCCACACGGGTGGCGCACCTGCCGGCGGTCGGAAGCCTGTTCGCCGCCTTCTTGGGCTACAACCCGGTGAAGCAGCTTCTCGGTCCGACCCTGACGCACATGCCCCACGCGGCGGCCGCCTACCTGTCGGGACGGAGCTTCTTCCCCCACCTGATCAGCGGCCCCTTCGAGCACGGTCTGCGCGAGGCCTTCGACTTCGCCGCCGGCGCCAGCCTGGTGGCAGCCGTCGCCTCGCAGCTGCGGGGTGGGAAGTACATCCACCAAGAGGCGGAGCCCGGGGTCGACGCCGAAACCTCCTCCGAGCCCGCGCTGACGGCGTCCCGGCGCTGAGGGGCGGCAGTCGGCGGGCGGCGCCACGGTCGACTCCGTCGGCGGGCGGCGCCACGGTCGGCTCCGTCGGCGGGCGGCGCCACGGTCGGCTTTCCCACGCTGAGGGGCGGCAGTCGGCGGGTGACACGGTCGGCTCCGTCGGCGGGTGGCGCCGTCGCTCTCCGGCACAGGGGTCCGCGGCGCTGTTACACCCAGGCGGTACCTTCGACCGGTGATCCTGTGGACTGTCATCGGCTCCATCGGCGGCATCGTCGTCGGAGCCGTCGTCACCGCATTCGTGCTGGCCGCACGCTCGGCCGCCCGTGTGGCCGCTGTCGAGCTGGATGGAGCCCGCGTCCTGGCCGACCTGCAAACCGAGCTGAGCCGGGCCGAGGCCAACCTGGCCCAGGAACGAACAGCCGCCCAGGAACGTCAGGGCGCGTGGGAGGAGACGCGGCGTCAACTGACCGGTGAGTTCGCCGAGCTGTCCGCCAGGGCCCTGGCCCACAACAACGCCCAGTTCCTCGAGCTGGCCGACGCCCGGCTCCGTGAAGCCCGTCAGGTGGCCACTGGGGACCTCGAGCAACGCAAGCAGGCCATCGAGCAACTGCTCTCGCCGCTGCGCCAGGAGCTGGGCAAGTACGAGCAGGGTCTTCGCCTGCTCGAGCTCGAGCGCCAAAAGGCGTACACGGGGCTGACCGAGCAGGTCCGTCATCTCTCCCAGTCGCAAGAACGGCTACAGGCGGAGACGCGCAACCTGGTGACCGCCCTGCGGGCGCCGGCCACCCGGGGTCGATGGGGAGAGATGCAGCTGCGCCGCGTCGTCGAGATGGCGGGCATGCTCGAGCACTGCGACTTTGACGAGCAGGTCACCACCGAGTCTGCGGACGGCCGCCTGCGTCCGGACATGGTCGTGCACCTCCCCGGCTCCCGCTGCGTGGTGGTCGACGCCAAAGTGCCTCTGCAGGCCTTCCTCGACGCCACCGAGTCGGGCGAAGACGAAGACCGTCGGGCGCACCTGCAGGCGCACGCCCGTCAATTGCGCACGCACGTGGACGCCCTTTCCAAGAAGGGCTACTGGCAGCATTTCGACTCGTCCCCGGAGTTCGTGGTGGCCTTCATCCCCGGCGACCCGCTTCTGGCCGCCGCCCTCGAGCACGACCCCTCACTGCTCGAGCACGCCATGGCCAATCACGTGCTGCTGGCCACCCCGACCAACCTCATCGCCCTGCTGCGCACGGTGGCCGCCAGCTGGCAGCAGGAGGCCGTGGCCGTGAACGCCCGCGAGGTCCAGGACATCGGCCGCGAGCTGTACAAGCGCCTGTGCGCCTTCGGTGAGCACCTGGCCAAGGCCGGCCGCGGCCTGGCCGGCGCGGTGGAGGCGTACAACAAGGCGGTGGGGTCGCTGGAACGCAGCGTGCTCCCCCAGGCCCGCCGCTTCCAGGATCTGGGCGTGGTCGGGATGAGCGACAAGGAGCTCGGCGAGCTCGAGGAGGTCGACTCCGCCCCCAGGCAACCGCAGACGCCGGAGCTGGCGCCGGCGGCACGGGCGTTGGAGCTGGTCGTCGACGACCTGGCGCCACAGGCGTTGCCGGGAGTTGCCGAAGCCTGAGAACGCCGAAGCCGAGGCCCCATTTTCGACGTCTGGGGGAGTAGCGTCGAAAGCGATGGCGAAAGCCGCCACGACCCGGGGGATCGGGTCGAAGGCCAGCACCCGCGACGAGGGCCACGGGCGTGCTGCCGTCAACGGGGTCGGCTCCAAGCTGGCGCAGTTCCCACCCGAGGAGCTCGTCGAGGACTTCCGTCTCTCTTGCCTGTCGCGTGCCCTCGACGACCGCGAGATCACGCTGCAGAAGCAGAGCCGGGTGTTCTTCCAGATCTCGGGGGCCGGCCACGAGATCCTCTACACGGCGCTGGCCCGTTCGCTGCGCCCGGGGTACGACTGGTTCTTCCCCTATTACCGCGACCGCTCGTTGGTGCTGGCGCTCGGTGTGACCCCGTTGGCCCTCATGCTCCAGGCTGTGGGGTCGGCCGACGACCCGGCTTCGGGCGGGCGCCAGATGCCCTGCCATTTCGGCGACGTGGCGAAGAACATCGTCACCCAGTCGAGCCCCACCGGCAGCCAGTGCATCCCGGCGGTGGGGTGCGCCGAGGCCGGACGCTACATCGTCCGGCGTCCGCAGCTGCCCGGGTGCAGGGCACGAGGTGACGAGGTCGTCTATGTGTCCCTGGGTGAGGGCGCCACCTCCGAAGGCGAATTCTGGGAGAGCCTCAACTCCGCTTGCCGCCTGCACCTGCCCGTGCTCTTCGTGGTGGCCGACAACGGCTATGCCATCTCGGTACGCGCCGCCGACCAGGCCCCGGCGCCCATCTCCGAACTGGTGCGCGGGTTTCGCGGCTTGATCGTCACCAAGGTCAACGGCTGGGACTACGCGGCCAGCCGGGCCAAGGGAGCCCGGACCATCGCCCGGATCCGGGCCGGTGAGGGTCCCGGCCTCATCCACGCCAAGGTGACCCGCCCGTACTCGCACTCCTCGGCCGATTCGCAGGCCAAGTACCGCCTGGCCGCCGAACTGGCTGACGAGGCCGCCCACGACCCCATCGTGGTCTTCCGCCGGGACCTGCTGGCCGCCGGCATCCTCGACGCCGACCGTGCCGATGCCATCGAGGCCGAAGCACGCCAGGAGGCAGCCAGGGCGGCCGAGGAGGCGATGGCCGCGCCCCGACCAGACCCCAGGACCGTGACCGACAACGTGATTCGGGGGCGGGCCGATGCGGGGATGGCACCGCCGGTCTCATCGGTGTCACCGGTGTCATCGGCCTCATCGGTCTCGTCGGGAGGGCCGAGCTCTCCGGCCTCCGGGGCGACGGCCTCCGGGGAGCCGGACGAGCCGGTGGTGATGGCCGAGGCCATCCGCATGACCCTGCACGAGCTCATGGCGGCCGACGAGCGCATCCGGGTCTTCGGCGAGGACGTGGCCGACGCCGACGACGAGGTGCTCGACTCCGTCGAGGGGAAGGGCGGGGTGTTCGGGGTGACCCGCGGGCTGCAGCGCGCCTTCGGCTCCGCCCGAGTGTTCAACACCCCGCTGGCCGAATCCAACATCGTGGGTCGAGGCATCGGCCAGGCCCTGCGGGGCCTGCGCCCCTGCGCCGAGATCCAGTTCTTCGACTACATCTGGCCGGCCATGCAACAGCTGCGGAGCGAGGCGGCCAACATTCGCTGGCGATCCAACGGCAGCTTCTCGTGCCCGCTCGTGGTGCGGGTGGCCATCGGTGGGTACCTCACGGGCGGGGCCATCTTCCACTCGCAGAGCGGCGAGGTGATCTTCGCCCACATCCCCGGTCTCCAGGTGGCCATGCCCAGCCGCGCCCGCGACGCCGTGGGGCTGCTGCGCAGCGCCTTCGCCTCCGAGGACCCGGTGCTGTTCCTCGAGCACAAGCACCTCTACCGTCAGCGTTACGCCGCCGATCCCATGCCTCCGCCCGGTTGGGTCGTGCTCTTCGGCCAGGGGACCGTGGTCCAGCCCGGCCGGGACCTCACCATCGTCACGTGGGGGGCGACCGTGCAGAAATCCCTGGAGGCGGCCGAACGCCTGGCCCGAGAGGGGCACTCGGCCGAGGTCATCGACCTGCGCACCGTCGCCCCCTGGGACCAGGAGCTGGTAGCCGAGTCGGTGCAGCGCACGGGGAGGCTGCTGGTGGTGCACGAGGACACGCTCACCGCCGGCTTCGGGGCCGAGGTGTCGGCCTGGGTGACCGAGCACTGCTTCTGGTCGCTCGATGCGCCGGTGTCTCGTGTAGCCGCCAGGGACACCTTCGTCGCTTACGAGCCCTCACTGGAGAACGCGATACTCCCGCAGGTCGCCGACATCTCGGCGGCCGCGCGAAGACTGATGGCGATCTGAAGCCGATCCACGAGCCGATCTCGGTGCTGTGACGAAGGGACCGTCGGTCGAACGCGTGGTGGTCGTGGGCGCGGGCTTCGCCGGTCTGTCCGCGGCAAGGACGCTCGCGGGCAAGCCCGTGGAGGTGGTGATCGTCGACCA
>JASHZK010000042.1 GCA_030042575.1 Acidimicrobiales bacterium | reverse complement strand
GCCTGCTTGATGCGCTCGTGCAACGAATCGGCGGTGTCGCCGGGGAGGACCGGCACCTCCTCCTGGGCCAGTACGGGCCCGGCGTCGGTGTCCACCGTGGCCAGATGGACGGTGCAGCCGGTGACCGGCACGCCGGCGGCCAGGGCCTCGTCCACCGCGTGCCAGCCGGGGAAGGCGGGGAGCAGCGCCGGATGGGTGTTGAGGATCCGCTCGGGATAGGCGTCGTGCACGGGCTGGGCCAGCACCGTGCCGAAGCCGGCCATGACCACCAGCTCCACGTCATGGGCCTGCAACACCCGTACCAGCTCGGTGGTGAAGGCGCTGCGGTCGAAGGACGAACCGAAGCCGCCGAAGGCCTGCCGGTCGACCAGCTCGGCCTCGACGCCGGCGTCCCGGGCCACCTCCAGCCCCCGGCAGGGGCGGTCGGCGATCACCACCTCCATGGGGACGTGGTCGGCCAGCAGGGCCTCGAGGATGGTGCCGGTCCCGGAGACGAGGACCGCCACGCGCATCAGACGAGGTTCTTGACGACGTCCACCATGAGCTCGCCCGCCTCCGTGGGGTTCTGGGCCACGCTCACCCCGGCGGCCGACAGCGCTTCCATCTTGGCCTTGGCCGTGCCCTGACTGCCGGAGATGATGGCGCCGGCGTGCCCCATCTTGCGGCCCGGCGGGGCGGTGACCCCGGCGATGTAGGCCACCACCGGCTTGGACATCCGGTCCCGGATGAAATCGGCCGCCTGCTCCTCGGCGGCACCGCCGATCTCGCCGATCATGAGCACGGCCTTGGTCTCGGGATCGGCCTCGAAGGCGGCCAGGGCGTCGGTGAAAGAGGTACCCGGCACCGGGTCGCCGCCGATGCCCACCCCGGTGGTCTGGCCGATTCCCTTCTGGGTGAGCTCGTACAGGGCCTGGTAGAAGACGGTTCCCGAGCGGCTGACCAGACCGGCGGGCCCGCCGGGGAGGGCGATGTCACCGGAGGTGATGCCGATGTTGCACTTGCCGGCGGAGATGATCCCCGGGCAATTGGGACCGAGCAGGCGCGTGTGGGGGAAGTCGCGCCGCAGGAGGTTGTAGGCACGGGCCTCGTCGTGGGCCGGGATGCCCTCGGTGATGCACACCACGAACCCGATACCGGCCTCGGCCGCCTCGATGATGGCGGCGGCGGCGAAGGGAGGCGGCACCGAGATGAACGAGGCGTCGGCGCCGGTGGCAGCCACGGCCTCGGCCACACCGGAGAAGACGGGGATGCCCTCGATGGTCTCCCCACCCCGCTTGGGGTTGGTGCCCGCCACCACCTGGGTGCCGTAGGCCCGGTTGCGCAGCCCGTGGTACAGACCCTGGCTGGTGGGGCTGAGCCCCTGGACGACGACCTTGGTGCTCTCGTCGACGAAGATGCTCACGGCCTCGACCCCCGGGCCAGCTCGGTGGCCCGCTTGGCCGCTTCGATCATGGTGGGCACCGGCTCGAGCTTGTCCGAGCCGTGCTCGGCCAGGATGCGGCGCCCCTCTTCGGCGTTGGTGCCGTCGAGACGGATGACGATGGGCGAGGAGATGTCCACTCGTCCCAGGGCCTCGACGATGCCGTTGGCCACCTCCTCTCCCCGGGTGATGCCGCCGAAGATGTTGATGAAGATGGAGCGGACCTTGTCGTCGGTGTTGATCACCTCCAGGGCGTTGGCCATCTGGGCGGCGTTGGCCCCGCCCCCGATGTCGAGGAAGTTGGCCGGGCTCCCGCCCACCTGCTCGACGACATCGCAGGTGCTCATGGCCAGACCGGCCCCGTTGGCGATGATGCCCACGAAGCCGTCGAGACCGACGTACTGCAGGCCCTTCTCCTTGGCCAGCCGTTCACGGGGGTCGGTGGTCTCGGTGCCGGCGAACTGGTCCCACTCGGGATGGCGGAACCTGGCGTTGTCGTCCAGGGTGACCTTGGCGTCGAGGGCGTGGACCCTGCCGTCGGGGGTGTAGATGAGCGGGTTGATCTCGGCCAGGTCGCAGTCGCCCTCCTCGTAGCAGGCGTAGAGCTTCTGCACCACGACGGCCGCCTGCTCCCGGGCCACCTGGTGCAGCCCGGCTTCGGCCACCAACTGGGCGGCGGCCGCCGCTGACAGGCCGTCGAGGGGATCGACGTGGAGGCGGGCGATGGCGCCGGGATCGCTGTCGGCCACCTCCTCGATGTCCACGCCGCCCCTGGCCGACACCATGCACAGGTGCTTCTTGGCCGTGCGGTCCAGGGTGAAGCTGGCGTAGTACTCGTGGGTGATGTCCGAGGAGCGCTCGATCCACAGCCGCTCCACGACGTGGCCCTTCACGTCCATGCCCAGGATGGCTCCGGCGTGGCGGCGCACGGCCTCGGCGTCATCGGCCAGCTGGATGCCGCCGGCCTTGCCCCGGCCACCCACCTTCACCTGGGCCTTGACCACCACCGGGAAGCCCACCTCGTCGGCGACGGCCAGGGCCTGGTCGACGGTGTCGGCCACCCCGCCGGGCGAGACCGGGATGCCGAAGCGGGCGAAGTACTGCTTGCCCTGGTACTCGTAGAGGTCCATCCCGAGAGCCTGGCTCAGATCCCCCCGGGGGCGACAATCAGGCCCGGGGGGCCGCCGCCTCCTCCTCGCGGCGGTCGAGGGCGCCGGCCAGCTGCTCCACGATGCCCTGCAGGGGCGCCCCCGGGGTGAAGACGAGGTGGACCCCCGACGCCTTCAGGGCGGGGATGTCGGCTTCGGGGATGATCCCGCCCACCACCACGAGCACGTCGCCCAGGCCCTCTTCCCGCAGGCCGCCGACCACCTTGGGGACCAAGGTGAGGTGCGCCCCGGACAGAAGCGACAGTCCCACGGCGTCGGCGTCCTCCTGCACCACCGCCTGGACCACCTGCTCGGGGGTCTGGTGGAGACCGGTGTAGATGACCTCGAACCCGGCGTCGCGCAGGGCCCGGGCGATCACCTTGGCCCCCCGGTCGTGGCCGTCGAGTCCGGGCTTGGCCACCACCACCCGGTAGGGACGCTTCATGGCAGGAGCAGTCTAGGCCGGGGCCTTGCTCTCGTCACCAGGTTGGTTGCATCATCTGCAAATCTGCGTAGGCTGCACGCCCATGGCCCTTGCCCCGGTGAAGGTCCAGGGGGCGGGCTCGCTCAGGGAACGCAAGAAATGGGCCACCCGCGCCGCCCTGCGCCGCGCCGCCGTGGCCCTCACGGCCAGGCGCGGCTTTGCCGCCGTGACGGTGGAGGAGATCGCCGAGGCGGCCGACGTCTGCGCCAGGACGTTCTTCAATTACTTCGAGACCAAGGAGGACGCCTTAAGCGGTTGGGACCCGGTCATGACCACGGAGATGGTCGACCGCCTGCGCCGGCGGCCTGCCGGGGAGTCGGCGGCCACCGCCCTGCGATCCGTGCTCCTCGACGTGCTGCCCTCGTTGGCCGACGACCACCGCGATCTGCTCGAGCGCCTCCAGGTGGTCCAGGCCGACCCGCACCTGGTGGCCCACGGCGCGGCGCGCTGGGCGGAGACCGAAGCGCAACTCACGGCCGTGCTGGCCCGGCGCCCGGGCACGGGCTCCCGCCACGATCGGCACGTAGCCCTGGTCGTGGCCACCTCCATCGCCGCCAGCCGGGTGGCCGTGATGTCGTGGTGCGCCCAACAGGGGAAGGTCCCCCTGGAGGAGGAGCTGGCCCTCCATCTCGACCTCCTGGCCCACGGCACGGCCGAAGCACACCGCCCCCCGCCGAGCGGGGACGGCCCACGATGACCACGGAGGACGGCCGGCACCGAGGGGACGGGGGCCACCGGGAGCAGCAGGGCACGGACCCCTACAAGGGGAAGTGGTCGACGCTGTCGAACATCACCCTGGGGATGCTCATGGCCTCGATCGACATGTCGATCGTGCTCATTGCGCTCCCCGACATTTTCCGGGGGATCCACCTCGACCCGCTGACGCCGGGCAACACGAGCTATTTCCTGTGGTTGCTCATGGGGTACATGCTCGTCGGGGCGGTCCTGGTGGTGAGCTTCGGGCGTCTGGGAGACATGTTCGGCCGCGTGCGCATGTACAACATGGGCTTCGCCATCTTCACCGTGTTCTCCATCCTCCTGTCGGTGACGTGGATGCACGGGCCCGCCGCCGCGCTGTTCATGATCGTCATGCGAATCTTCCAGGGCGTGGGTGGCGCCTTCATCATGGCCAACTCCATGGCCATCCTCACCGACGCCTTCCCGCCCCGGCAACGGGGCCTCGCCCTCGGCATCAACATGATCGCCATGACCGCCGGCTCCTTCATCGGCCTCGTGCTCGGCGGCGTCCTGGGACCGCTCGACTGGCGGCTGGTGTTCTGGGTCTCGGTGCCCGTGGGCGTGGTGGGCACCATCTGGGGCGTGATCAACCTGAAGGACAAAGGTGTGCGCACCCCGGCCAAGATCGACTGGATCGGCAACGTCACCTTCGGGGTGGGGCTGGTGGCGCTGCTCACGGGCATCGTCTACGGGATCGAGCCCTACGGGGGCCACACTATGGGGTGGACCAATCCCTGGGTCATCGGGGCCCTCACCGGCGGTGTGGCCGTGCTGACCGTGTTCGTGTGGGTCGAAACCAAGGTCGCCGCCCCCATGTTCCACATCTCGCTGTTCCGGATCCGCGCCTTCACCATGGGCAACATCGCCAGCCTCATGGCCGCCCTGGGCCGGGGCGGCCTCATGTTCATCCTGATCATCTGGCTCCAGGGGATCTGGCTCCCCGAGCACGGCTACAGCTTCAGTCGCACCCCGTTGTGGGCCGGCATCTTCATGCTCCCGCTGACCGGGGGTTTTCTCGTGGCCGGACCCATCTCCGGCTACCTGTCCGACCACTTCGGCGCCCGGCCCTTCTCCACCGCCGGCATGATCCTCGCCGCCGTGAGCCTCTTGCTGCTGGCCGTCCTGCCCATCGACTTCTCCTACGTGTGGTTCTGCTTGCTGCTCTTCTTGAACGGCCTGTCCATGTCCATGTTCGTGTCCCCCAACCGCACGGCGGTGATGAACTCGCTCCCCCCCCACCAGCGGGGCCAGGGCTCGGGCATGGGGGCCATCACCATGAACGCGGCGATGGTGCTGTCCATCGCCGTCTTCTTCACCCTGATCATCGTGGGGCTGGCCAGCACCCTCCACACCACCCTCTACTTCGGCCTCACGTCGCACGGCGTGCCCTCGGCGGCGGCGCGCCGGGTGGCCGACCTCCCCCCCACCTCCTCGGTGTTCGGGGCCTTCCTGGGCTACAACCCGGTGCGCAGCCTGCTGGGGGCGACAGGTGTCCTGGCCCGTTTGCCCCACGCCCAAGCCGCCTATCTGACGGGCCGCTCCTTCTTCCCCAGGCTCATAGCCGGTGCCTTTGGCCGCGGGCTGCACGAGGCGATCTACTTCGCCGTCGCCACCTGCGTGGTGGGCGCGGTGTGCTCTTGGCTGATGGGCAAGCAGTACTTCTACAGCGCACCCGGTGCAGCCGAACCGACTTCTGTCGTGGCCGGCACCGAGGTGTCGGACCCGGTGCTCGTCGACGAAACGGTCGCACTCGAGGGCGTCGTCGTCGCC
>JASHZK010000383.1 GCA_030042575.1 Acidimicrobiales bacterium | reverse complement strand
CTGCCTCCCGTAGGAGTCTGGGCCGTGTCTCAGTCCCAGTGTGGCTGATCGTCCTCTCAGACCAGCTACCCGTCGAAGCCTTGGTGGGCCGTTACCCCACCAACAAGCTGATAGGCCACGAGCCCCTCCCGAAGCGGAATCCATTTCCTCACCAGGCCATGCGACCCAGTGGGGGCATCCGGTATTAGCACCGGTTTCCCGGTGTTATCCCAGTCTTCGGGGCAGGTTGCTCATGTGTTACTCACCCGTTCGCCACTAGGTCTTCTCCGGTGTTGCCACCGGATGGACCTCGTTCGACTTGCATGTGTTAGGCACGCCGCCAGCGTTCGTCCTGAGCCAGGATCAAACTCTCCGTCGAGATCAACGCCCGGCCACCGGACCCGAAGGTCGCGGCCACCGACAGCGGCGATCTGGAGAGCCGGCTCGGGCCTGGCGGGCCCTTGCCGACTGGCACAGCACGGTTGTTGTCCGTGACAGTGCGTTACTTCATTGTGGTTCGGCCGGACGACGCGCTCGAAAGCGCGACCAACCGGCCGCCCGCACTGGCTTTTGGCTCTCACTATTCCGTTTTCAAGGAACGACGCGGCACACGCCTCCCCGAGGAGAAGCGGAGGTGCCAGGTTCCCCACGGCCCGATCACCCGGACACGGGGGACTGATCATGCTATCCACTCGTACTCCCGGGCGTCAACGGCGCCTTTCGGTCGGGGAGCGGCGGCGGCTGGCCGTGGCCGGCCGGCCGCTGCGGGCGCTCGGGGCCCTCGACACGTGGCGCTCGCCCAGGACGAAGAAGCGCCAGGGCACCTCGGCGGCGGCGGTCACGCCGATGCGGCCCGACACCCCGGGGCGGGCCGGAGGCGGGACCCCGTCGTCGACCACTCGCAGTCCGCCGTCACCTCTCACCAGGTCGGCGCCGTCGTCCGATCCGGTGATGGCGAAGGCCTGGCACAGGCGGGCGGGACCGCTGGCCAGCAGGCGGTCCGGTGGCACGTTCCCAGGGCTCCCCGACCGACCGGAGCGGCCCGCCACCCGGCTGTGGCGCATCTCCTCCAGGCCGGACAGAGGCGCGAGCGCACGCAACAGCACCGCCTGGGCCTCGCCTTCGGGCCCGCACACGGCGTTGGCGCACCAGTGCATGCCGTAGGTGAAGTAGACGTACAGCCGGCCGGGCGGCCCGAACATGGTGGCGTTTCGCCTGGTGGGGCCCCGATAGGCGTGGGAGGCCGGGTCCTCGGGACCCCGGTAGGCCTCGACCTCGATGATGCGCCCGGCTCGCCGCCCCCGGACCAGGACCTTGTTGAGCAACAGGGGGGCGACTTCCAAGGCGTCGCCGGCGTAGAACCGTCGGGGCAACGCCCGGCGGCGGGAAGAAGCCGCCGAGGCCGTCGTGGCCGCCGAGGCGGAAGAGGCGGAAGAGGCGGTCACTTCCCGGGAGAGGGCTCGATCTTCCCGATGGCGCCGATGGCACTCTCCAGCCGCTCCCGGTCGATCTCGAGACGGTGGGCGAAGCGGGTCATCTGCTCGGCCACCGGCACCGGCCCGGCCCCGCCGGGTGAGGTCCGCCGGGTCACCGCCACCCCGGGCTCGAGGAGCTCGAGCGCCTCGGACCCCAGCGAGGGATGAGCCTGGACCAGCTCGGCCAGGGGGACGCCCCGCTCGACCGAATCGCGCACCAGCGATCCCACCACGGCGTGCGCCTGCCGGAACGGCACTCCTCGCTCCACCAGCCACTCGGCCAGGTCCACGGCGGCAACCTCGGGCCCGTCTGCCGCGGCCCGCATCCGGTCCATGTCGAAGTGGCAGGTCTCCACCAGGCCTGCGACCGCCGTCAAGCCCGAAGTGACCTGGTCCACGGCATCGAAGAGCGGCTCCTTGTCCTCCTGGAGGTCACGGTTGTAGGCCAGGGGCAGCCCTTTCAGCGTGGCCAGCAACCCGGCCAGGTGCCCGACCAGGCGCCCCGACTTGCCACGAGCCAGTTCGGCGACATCGGGGTTCTTCTTCTGCGGGAGCATGGAGCTCCCGGTGGCGTAGGCGTCGGCCAGAGTCACGAAGCCGAACTCGTCGCTCGACCAGAGCACGAGCTCCTCGCCCAGGCGCGAAAGGTGGACGGCCAACAAGGCCAGATCGAAGAGCGCTTCGGCCACGAAGTCACGGTCGGACACGGCATCGAGGGAATTCTCGAATCGAGCGCCGAAGTGCAGCTGCTCGGCGACCCAATCGGGATCGATGGGAAGTGAGGACCCGGCCAGCGCCCCGGCGCCGAGCGGAGAGACGTCGAGCCGGACCACGCTCTGCAGCAGCCGGTCGACGTCGCGGGCAAAGGCCCAGCCGTGTGCCAGCAGGTGGTGGGCCAACAGCACCGGCTGGGCCCGTTGCAAGTGGGTATAGCCGGGCAAGTAGGCATCGCCCGCCTCGACGGCCCTTCGCTGGAGCACCTCCTGGAGACCGACGACGCGGCCCGCCGCCCCCACCAGCTCCCGCCGGGTGTAGAGGCGCAGGTCGGTGGCCACCTGGTCGTTACGGCTGCGGCCGGTATGGAGCTTGGCTCCCACGTCGCCGGCGATCTCGGTGACCCGTCGCTCCACGGCGGTATGGATGTCCTCGTCCTCGAGTCGGAACTCGAAGGAGCCGCCCCGGATCTCCACCTCGACCCGCTCCAGGGCAGCGATCAGGATGGAGACCTCGGGCTCGGGCAGGATGCCGGCGCGGCCCAACCCCCGCACATGCGCCCGCGATCCGGCCAGGTCGTCTACGGCCAGGCGCCGGTCGAAGGGCAGGCTCACCGTGTAGGCCCTGACCTCGTCGGCGCTAGGGCCCAAGCGGCCCTCCCACAACGTCATGAAGCGCGCTTTCTCATCGACTTCACCGAACAGGCGCTCGCCCAGCACCGGATCGGCCGGAGACCACACCCTGACGGGCGGCCCAGGTGGCGACGCCCTGACCCCACAGCCGCACGAAGCCCTCGGCGTCGGTGTGGTTGAAGGTGTCCGAGGCGTCGTAGGTGGCAAGGCCGTGGTCGTAGAGCGACACCGGGCTGCGCCTTGCCGACACGAAACAGCTCCCCGGGCCACCATCGGCACCGGGATGCAGCGACAGGCGAACCTCACCGGTCACGTGCTGTTGGCTGGAGGCGAAGAAGGCGTCGAGCGCCTCTTTGAGCGGCGAGAACCACATCCCCTCGTAGACGAGCTCGGCCCAGCGGAGTTCGAGACGGGCCTTGTCGTGGGCCAGGTCGCGCTCCAGGGTCAGGTCCTCCAGATCGCCGTGCGCCATGACCAGGGCCAGGGCGGCCGGACACTCGTAGGTCTCGCGGCTCTTGATGCCCACCCGGCGATTCTCGACCATGTCGATCCGGCCCCATCCGTAACTGCCCACCTTGGCATTGAGCTCGCCCACGAGCTGCACCATGTCGAGCCGTCGGCCGTCGAGACTCACCGGTACCCCCGACTCGAAGCCCACCACCACCTCGCCGGCGACGGCGGCGACGGGCCGGGTCAGGGCGAAGGCGTCCTCCGGTGGCGCCGCCCAAGGATCCTCGATCTGGCCGCACTCGATGGCCCGTCCCCACAGGTTCTCGTCGATCGAGTACAGCTTCTCCCTGGTGGCCTCCACCGGAATTCCATGGCGGGCGGCGTAATCGATGCAGTCGGCCCGGGTCATACCCCAGCTGCGAGCCGGCGCCAGGATGGCGAGGTCGGGGGCCAGCGACCGCGTCCCCACCTCGAAGCGGATCTGGTCGTTACCCTTTCCCGTGCAGCCGTGGGCCACCCCGTCGGCCCCGTGCCGGCGGGCCTCAGCCACCAGGTGGCGCACGATCACCGGCCGGGACAGGGCGGAGACGAGCGGGTACTTGCCCTCGTAGCGGGCATTGGCGGCGATGGCGGGAATCACGAACTGCTCGGCCATCTCGACCTTGGCGTCGACCACCACCGACTCCACCGCACCGGCATCGAGGGCCCGGCGCCGTATGGCCTCGAAATCGCCACCTTGGCCCACGTCCACGGCCAGTGCCACCACCTCTACGCCGAGCTCCTGGCCCAGCCAGCGCACGGCCACCGACGTGTCGAGGCCGCCGCTGTAGGCCAGCACCACCCGCTTCGCCACCGGCTTCGCCACGGGCTTCGCCACGGGCTTCGCCATCACTGTGCTCCGTTCATCGTCACTGCTCCTGCTCGGTTGAGGATCGCCCATCACCCTCGATGCGTGCCACCTCGGCCAGTCGAGCGGCCAGCGCCGCCCCACCCAACTCCTCGGCGGCGACGACCAGAACGGTGTCGTCACCGGCCACCGTGCCCACCAGACCCGGGAACCCGCTGCGGTCCAGGGCCGAACCCACCACGTGGGCCGAGCCGGGCGGGGTGCGCAGGACCACCAAATTGCCGGAGCAGGCCATCTCGGCCACCCACTCGCCGAGCACGCGACGCAGGTGGTCCTCGGGGGCGAGCTGGTGCACCGGGAGAGCGGGCAGGGCATAGACCGTGTCGCCGCCGGGGGCGCGGACCTTGAGCGCACCGAGCTCGTCGAGGTCCCGCGACACGGTGGTCTGCGTGGCATCGATCCCCTCGGCCGACAACAGTTCCACCAGCTGGCCCTGGCTGGTCACGGCGTGCGACTCGAGGAGCCGGGTGATCCGGTGTTGGCGCTGGGTCTTGCTGGTCCGGCCGTTCACCGGGGCCCGCCCTCGGACCGCCCCTGGTCCCGGAGCACCCAGCTCAGCAATCCTCGCATGGCGTGGGTCCGGTTGGCCGCCTGGCGCCACACGGCGCTGGAGGGCCCCTCGAACACCTCGGCCGTGATCTCCTCGCCCCGATGAGCGGGAAGGCAGTGCAGCACCACCGCCCCCGGCGCGGCGGCGGCGAGAAGCCGCTCGTCGACGGTGAAGCCGGCGAAGGCGGCGCGACGGACATCCGCCTCCTGCTCCTGCCCCATCGACGTCCACACGTCGGTGTAGATGGCGTCGGCACCGGCGGCCGCCACCAGTGGATCGTCGGTCACCTCCACCTCCGCTCCCAGCCGCGACACGACGGCCAGGTCCTCGGTGTCGGGGCCGTACCCTTCGGGCGAGGCGGTGCGCAGGTGCATGCCCACCATGGCCGCGGCCTTGGCCAAGGAACGCCAGGTGTTGTTGGCGTCGCCGACGTACGCCAGTGTCCGGCCACCGAGCTCTCCGAAGAGCTGCCGCAGCGTGAGCAGATCGGCCAAGGCCTGGCAGGGGTGGGCTTGGTCCGACAGCAGGTTCACCACTGGGATCGTCCGGATCCCGATCCCGTCGTCCGGTCCCGGCCAGGGTCGACCAGCGGCATCGTCGAGGGCGTCGGCCATGCGCAACAAGGTGCGATGGTCGAGCACCCGAGCGCAGATCGCCGCGTGGTAGCAGGCCAGAGTGCGGGCCACGTCCTCTGCCGTCTCTCGCACGTCGATGCCGACCTCGGCTCCCTGGACGTACACCGGGTGTCCACCCAGGGCCAACACGGCCAACTCGCTGGAGCTGCGGGTGCGGGCCGACGGTTTCTCGAACACCAGGGCCACGGCGCGCCCAGCCAGAAGGGGGTCCGGGGGGCCAGCCGGAGCGGCGGACAGCGCCAAGACGTGCTCGAGCTCGTCGCAAGACAGGTCGTCGACGTCGAGGAAGTGACGAGTCACGGCGTGCTCCCGAGGGAGCGGTCGATGGCGGCGCCGAGCATGGCCAGTCCCTCGTCGATCTCCTCGTCCGACACGAGCAGCGCCGGGGCCAGACGAACGGTGTCGGGACGAGGAGCGTTGACCACCAGACCCAAGCCGAGCGCTTCGCTCACCACGGCTGGCGCGGAGCCGGGGGCCACCACGACGCCGAGCAGCAGCCCCATCCCCCGCACGGCCAGCACCCCGGGTAACGCCGACAGACCAAGGCGCAGGCGACGGCCGGCTCGCTCGGCGCGCCCGGGAACCTCCTCGTTCTCCATGACGGCCAGGGTGGCACGGGCCGCCGAGGCCGCCAGCGGTTGGCCACCGAAGGTGGAGGCGTGGTCGGAGGGACCGAAGGCGGCTGCCACCTCGGCCCGGGCCCAGCAGGCACCGATGGGCACGCCGTTGCCCAGGGCCTTGGCCATCGTCACCACGTCGGGCTCGATGCCGGCGTGCTGGAAGCAGAACCAGCGGCCGGTGCGGCCCAGACCGGTCTGGACCTCGTCCACCATGAGCAGCACTTCTCGGTCGCTGCACAGCTGGCGCACCGCCTTCAGGTAGTCCGAGGACGGGACGATGACGCCGGCCTCCCCCATCACCGGCTCGATGAGCACGGCGGCCACCGTCGGCTCGTCGCAGGCGCGTTGCAGGGCCTCGAGGTCGTCGTAGGGCACGTGGACGAAACCCTCAGGCAGCGGCTCGAAGGGTAGATGCTTGGCCGGCTGCCCCGTGGCATGCAGCGTGGCCAGGGTCCGACCGTGGAAGGCGTCCCAGCTGCTCACCACCACGTGGCGTCCCGGGCCCGCCCACTTGCGAGCCAGCTTCAGGGCACACTCGTTGGCTTCGGCGCCCGAGTTGGCGAAGAACACCTGCCCTCCCCCCCGGCCTTCACCGCCAGCGACCAACCGGTCGATGATGCGGGCCACCTCGGGGCCGACCACGTTGCCAAACAGGTTGGAGACGTGCAGCAGCGTGGCCGCCTGCGCGGCGATGGCCTCGGTCACTGCCGGATGGGCGTGTCCGAGCGACGTCACGGCCAGCCCGGACAGGAAGTCGAGATAACGGCGTCCCTCGGTGTCCCACAGCCACGAACCCGATCCCCGCACGAAGGTCACCGGCGGCTCCGGGTAGGTGTGCATGAGGGCGCTGCGGTCGACCGCCCTCGGTGCGGCGCCCGCCGTCATCGCCCCTCCAACCCGGCTCCGCCGGTGGTGGGCAGGTCCTGGCCGATCATGGTCCCGACACCTTCGTCGGTGAAGATCTCGAGCAGCAAGGCGTGGGGCACCCTGCCGTCGAGCACGTGGGCGCGGTGCACACCGCCGCGCAGGGCTCTGATGCAGGCTTCGGCCTTGGGGGCCATGCCGCCCACCGCCGCCCCCGAGGCCACCATGGCCTCCAGTCCCCGCAGGGACACCGTTCGCAACAACGAGTCGGGGTCATCCGGATCGGCCCGCACGCCGCTCACATCGGTCAGGAACACGAGCTTCTCTGCCTGCAAGGCGGCCGAAAGCGCCCCGGCCACGGCATCGGCGTTGATGTTGTAGGCCTGGCCCGAGGCGTCGGTGCCGATGGTGGCCACCACGGGCACGAGCCCCTGGGCCAAGAGGCGCTGGAGGATCTCCGGTGCCACCACCTCCACGTCGCCCACGAATCCCAGTTCGGCGTGACGGGGCACCGCGGTCAGGAGCTTGGCGTCCTCACCGGACAGCCCCACGGCCAGCGGGCCGTGCACGTTCATGGCCGAGACGATCTCCCGGTTGACCTTGCCCACGAGCACCATGCGGGCGATCTCGAGGGTCTCGGCGTCGGTCACCCGATGTCCGTCGCGGAACTCGGTGACTTTGCCCAGGCGGGCCAGCAGCTCGCCGATCTGCGGCCCGCCGCCGTGTACCACCACGGGCAGCATCCCCACCGACCGCATGAGCACCACGTCCTGGGCGAATGACGCCAACGCCGCCGCCTGGGCCTCGGCGCCGGCGGCATCCCCCGTGCCGGCGGCCCGGGCCACCGGATCGCCGGCCAGGGCGCCTCCGCCGTACTTGATGACGACCACCCGGTCCCAGAATCGCAGGATGTAGGGAAGGGCCTCCACCAGCACGGCCGCTTTGGTGGCTGCGTCGCTCCCGGTTGGCGGGTCGAGTCGGAGGTTCACGAAGTGGTCCGGTTCTCGTCGATGTAGCCGTAGCCGAGGTCGGTGCCCAGCACGGCGCCCGCACCCTGCCCCAGGCCCAGATGACAACGCAGCTCGACGTCCTTGCCCGCCATCACCGCCGACAGCGCCGCCACGTCGTGCTCCATCGCCGTTCCCCGGCGGCACACCACCACACCGCCGTAGGCGACCTCGACCCTGTCGAGGGAAAAGGCCACTCCGGCCGAGCCGAGCTCGCTCACCACCCTGCCCCAGTAGGGGTCGGCGCCGTTGATCGAGCACTTCACCAGCACCGATTCCGCCACCTTGCGGGCCGCCCGGTGCGCCTCGTCGTCGGAGGCCGCGCCCGTCACCACCACCCGCAGGACCTTGGTGGAACCTTCGGCGTCGGCCGCCATGGCGTCGGCCAGCTCCTGGCAAGCTTGGCCCAGCACCTCGCCCAGATGGTCGACGCCGGGGCTGCGTCCCGAACGGCCTCCGGCCAACACCAGCACCGTGTCGTTGGTGGACGTGCAGCCGTCGACCGAGAGGCGGTTGAAGGTGCCGGTCACCGCTCGACGCAGCGCCTGGGACAGGGTCGCCGGCTCCGATACGGCGTCGGTGGTGAGCACCGCCAGCATGGTGGCCATGTCGGGCGCCAGCATGGCTGCCCCCTTGGCCATGGCACCCACGGTGAAGCCGTCCCCCACCACCACCGACTGCTTGGGCACGGTGTCGGTGGTCATGATGGCCCGAGCCGCCGCCCCTGCCGCCTCGGGTCCTGCCGCCAGCGACTCCAGAAGCGGGCCGATGCCCCTCTCGATCTGCGCCATCGGTAGCGGGATGCCGATGAGACCGGTCTGGCACACGAGCACCTCGTCGACTTGGGCGCCGATCCCCTCCCCGACCAGCGCGCACATGCGTTGTGCATCGGCTCTGCCTCTGGCGCCGGTGACGGCGTTGGCATTGCCGCTGGAGAGCACCACGGCCGCCGCCCGTCCCCCCGTGGCACCCAGATGCTCCCGGGACACCGAAACGGCGGCAGCGGCCGCCCGGTTGCTGGTGAAGACACCGGCCGATGGCACCGCCGAACCGTCATCGGTGGCGACGAGGGCCAGATCCAGCCCGCCGGAGGCCTTCAGCCCACACGACGTCGCTCCCGAGAGGAAACCGCCAGGGGCGGTGACGCTCACGGGTAGATCCCCGTCGTGCTCAGCCCGGTCGTCTCGGGCAGACCCAGGGCCAGATTGGCGCACTGCATTGCCTGCCCGGACGCCCCCTTGCCCAGGTTGTCGAGGGCGCACAGGACGACCACCCACCCGGTGCGGTCGTCCACTCGAGCGGTGAGGTGGGCACAGTTGGAACCGAAGGTGGCCTTGGTCGAAGGTGACGCCTCGGTCACGACGACGAACGGGCAGCCCCGGTAGGCGCCCCGCAAGCCGTCCATCACCTCGCCCGTCGAGGTGTCAGTAGCCGGGCGGGCGTAGCAGGTGGCCAGGATGCCGCGGTTCATGGGAGCCAGGTGGGGGGTGAACAGCACCTGGGCACCGATGGCCTGCTCCATCTCGGGCGTGTGGCGGTGCGAAAGGAGGGAGTAGGCGCTGAAGTCCTCGTCCACCGTGTTGAAGTGGGTGGCCGGTGACAGCTTGCGGCCCGCTCCCGACACGCCGCTCGCCGCGTCCACGATGACCGACGTCTCGGACACCAGCCCCAATCGCACCAGAGGAGCCAGGGCCAGCGCCGCCGCCGTGGGGTAGCAGCCCGGGGCGGCAACGAGCTTGGCGCCGGGCAGGGCCGCGCCGAACAGCTCGGGCAGGCCGTAGACGAACTCGCCGAGCAACTCGGGAGCGCGGTGCTCGTGGCCGTACCAGCGCGGGTAGGAGGCGGCCTCGCGCAGGCGGAAGTCCGCTGACAGATCGACCAGCAGCCCCACCTTGCCGACCAACTCGGGCACCAGCTCCTGCGACCGCCCGTGGGGCAGCGCCAGGAAGACCACGTCCAGCCCGGCCAGCTCCTCGGTGCCGATCCGGCTGAAGGTCAGCTCCGGGTAGGCGGCGGCCAACGACGAGATGGCCTGGGCCACCGGGAGCTCGGCCTGAGTCTCTGCTCCGGCCACCACCACCTCCATCTCGGGGTGCCCGGCACACAGCCGCAGCAGCTCCATCCCGGTGAAGCCCGACGCCCCGGCGATAGCGACCCGCACCTGCAAGACTATACGTTAATCCGCATATTGATGCAATATGCGCCCCTGTGGAGAACGTGGCTGGGAACGCCAGGTGCACATGCCCCTGCCCCCTTGCCGATGTCACGGCATTTCATTATCTTTCGATGATGTCCGATCCCGAGGTGGAGCTCGTCCTCGAGCACGTGCCCGAGTTCGCCCAGCGCTACCTGGCCCTGGTGGAGGCGGCGGACGACGACCCGGGGGCCGCTGTCGCCTTGGAGGAGCTCGCCGACTTCACCGCCACGATCCTCCGGCTGATCGACCGGGCCGAGCCGCTCGTGCAGCGGATCATGGGCGGGATCGAGCGCATCGCCGCCAGCTCCGAAGACGCCGAGGAGCTGGTGGGCGGGGCCTTCCTCGAGAGCCTGTCCCCCGACGACCTGCGCACGGTGGAACAGGCCATGGGCCCGGCCACCCGCGCCATCCTCGACGGGCTCCAACTGCCTCCAACCGCTCTGGGCTGAGGCGCGGCGCCCACGGTCGACGGCGCGCCGAGGGGCGCCCCGAAGGGCGCCCCTCGCACACATCACTGGAAAGGCACCGACCCCTCCCCTACTGCGCCGGGTGGGACAAGTCCCCGGCGGGAGGATCGGCGGGTAACTGGTTGGGATTCGCCAGGTGGTCCAGCGAGCCGCCTCAGCGGCCAGTCACCTCCAGGGTCCCAAGTCGTTGACTATGCAGTTGGACCACCTCCTTTCTCTGGTACCCATAGCAGTACCACACCGCGCTGGGGGCCTGGCGTCATCGGGCAACGGCCCAGCTCAGGACCTCGCCGGGTACCGCCCACCAGCCGGGCACGCCCGGAGGGCTCACTGTCGCAGTACGGCCCCGTGGTCGGCCACCACCTGCTCGATGCAGCGGCCTCGTAGGACCTGGATCTCCCCTTCGGCCAGGGTGTGATCGAAGGCGCGTAACCGAAGGCGGAAGGCCAGGCTCCGGCTCCGCCCCGGCATGCCCGCCCCCCGGAACACGTCGAAGAGCTCCACGGACTCGAGGACCCCGCCGACCGCGCCGCGGAGACTGGCCTCCACTGCTGCCGCCGGCACGGCGGCGTCCACCACGAAGGCCAGGTCGACATCGCTGCTCGGGTACCGGCTCACCGTCTCCGCCTCCTCGCTGCGGCGCGGCGCCTCGCCCAGCAGCCGGCCCAGGTCGAGCTCCAACCAACCCACTCGCTGACGGGCGCCGTCGAACCCGAAGGCCCCCAGGACCTCGGTGTCCACCTCCCCCAGCACGCCGAGCTCGGTCCCTTCGTCGAAGGTGAGCCGGGCCCGGCGGGTGGGATGGAGGCCTGCCGCCGTAGCCGGATCGGAGGCATCCGGCGGGACCGCCACCAGCTCGACCTCCTCGATGCCCATGGCGTCGGCCAAGAGGTACCAGGCCGCCGCAGCCGACATGGCGTCGTCCCCCGGCGCACCTAAAGCGACCGCCAACATCTCACGCTCTTCGACGACCGAGTCGACCCGGTCGGACAGAGCGGCGGCCACCCGTTCCTGGGTCGGAGGGGGAAAGACGTTGCCCACCTCGAACAGGCGGATCTCCCCCCGCTGGCGCGCCGCGTTGAAGGCCAGCGCCCGCAGCATCCCGGGCAGCACGCTGCGGCGCAGCACCGACTCGTCGGGCGCGAGCGGGTTCGACACGGTGATCCCCTCGGCCCAGCCCACGCGTGTGTGATCACCGGGAGCCAGCAGTGACGCCGTCCAGGCCTCGTGCGCACCGAGTCCCGCCATCACCTGGCGCACCAGTCGACGTTGGCGCTGGTAGGGGGTCAACCCTCCGACCTGGGGGCTCGACCGTCGTCGGCGGGCGATGCGCCAATAGCCGTGGTGGCGAGCCACCTCTTCGATCACGTCGATCTCGCGCTGGCTGTCGGGACGGAAGCTGGGCACGGTCACCTCGATCACCCCACCGGCCTCCGGCACCGAAGCGAAGCCGATGGGTTCGAGCAATCCGGTGACTTGGGCGGCGGACAGATCGGTACCGAGCACGGCGTTCACCCGGGCCAGGCGCACCGGCACCTGCCGCGGGCCGGGTACCTGGCCCCGCACGTCGATGGACCCGGCCGCCACCTCCACCGTGTCGCCCGCCCCCAGCACCTCGATCAAGCGGGCCACGGCACGGTCGATCCCCGCCGGGTCACAGCCCCGCTCGAAGCGGGCCGACGCCTCGGTGCGCAGGCCCAGGCGCTTGGAGGTACGGGCCACGGCCATGGGGTCGAAGTAGGCCGCCTCCACGAGGACACGCGTGGTGCGGTCGGTGATCTCGCTCGACGTCCCGCCCATGATGCCGGCGATGCCCACGGGATGGTCCTCGGCGTCGCAGATGAGACAGTCGCGCCGGTCGTCGGCGCCCCCCACCGACCGCTCTCCCAGTCGCCGCTCGACGCCGTCGAGAGTGAGGAGGCGCTCGCCGGGCCGGGCGGCCCGGACCCGCAGGCCCGAACCAGCCAGGCGGTCGAGATCGTACGGATGGGTGGGCTGGCCGAGCTCGAGCATGACGTAGTTCGAGGCGTCCACCACGTTGTTGAGCGGGCGCATTCCGGCCAAGGTGAGACGACGGGCCACCCACTGCTCAGAGGCGGTCACCGCCACCGCCGGCAGGACCCGGGCCACAAAGCGCGGGCACAGGTCGAGATCGACCACCTCCAGGCGTGCCAGCTCCCCGATCGGCACCGGGCCGGACCGCGGTTCGGGCGGATCGGGGAGGACGAAGGGCACCTTGAGCCCGGCAGCCAGGTCGCGGGCGACTCCGGCCACCGAGGCGGCGTCGGGCCGGTTGGCTTCGACGGCCAGGTCGAACACCACGTCGCGCTCGATACCCAGGGCCTCGACCAGGGCTGTGCCCGGCACCAGGCTCTGGCCGGCCCCACCGACGCCAGGGGCTGCGCCCAGCACGAGGATGCCCTCGTGGTCCTCGGCCAGCTGGAGCTCCTTGGGCGAGCAGAGCATGCCGTTGGACACGACACCTTTCATCTTGCGCCGGGCGATCTCGAACCCCCCGGGGAGCACGGCCCCCACCGGCGCCAGCGGCACCAGGTCGCCCTCCTTGAAGTTCCAGGCTCCGCATACCACCTCCACGGGACCGGCCCCGGCATCGACCACCACCCGGCGGATGCGGTCGGCTCCGGGGATGGCGGCGATCTCCTCCACCCGGGCCACCACGACGTCGCCCAGCCCCTCGCCCACGCGGACGATCTCCTCGACCACCAGCCCCAGGTCGTCGAGGGTCCTGGCCACAGCGGCGACGTCGTCCCCCACCGGAGCGAAGTCGCGGATCCACGAGAGCGGGACGCGCATGACCGACGACTCGACTAGAGCTGCTCGAGGATGCGCACGTCGTTCTCCAGCAGCACGCGCATGTCGGGGAGCTCGTGGCGCATCTGGGCGCAGCGATCGATGCCGAATCCGAAGGCGAAGCCCGTCCACACCTCGGGATCGATCCCGACCGCTTGGAACACGGCGGGGTCGACCATCCCACAGCCTCCGAGCTCGATCCACCCGGTGTTCGAGCACGTCCGGCAGCCGGCTCCCTTGCAGATGGTGCACGTGATCTCGAACTCGGCCGAGGGCTCGGTGAAGGGGAAATACGAGGGACGCAGGCGGGAGTGGATGTCCTGGCCGAAGTAGGCAGTGGTGAAGGTCTCGATCGTCCCGGCCAGCTCGGCGAAGGAGATGCCGTGGTCGACCACCAGCCCCTCGATCTGGTGGAAAGTGGGGATGTGGCGGGCATCGGGCGTGTCCCGGCGGTAACAGCGGCCCGGCATCACCGCGTAGACGGGCGGTGCCTGGCGCTGCATCAAGCGAATCTGCACCGGTGACGTATGGGTGCGCAGCACGACCGACTCGGGCGGGCCCAGGTCGAGGAACAGCGTGTCCCACATGCTGCGGGCCGGGTGAGCGGGGGGGATGTTGAGGGCTTCGAAGTTGTGCCAGT
Organism: Acidimicrobiales bacterium; assembly: GCA_030042575.1. Lineage (GTDB taxonomy): Bacteria > Actinomycetota > Acidimicrobiia > Acidimicrobiales > UBA8190 > UBA8190. The sequence goes on along the minus strand of JASHZK010000383.1, from coordinate 1,778 downwards.
CCGTCTCGACCTCGGGGCCTTCCACCACGGCGAAGCCCATGGCGACGAAGACGTCCTCGAGCTCCTGGCGGGTCCGCTCCACCACGTGGACACGGCCCCGTCGCCGGAGCCCGACCACCTCGGTCAGATCCAGGCGCTCGTCGGCCAGGCGCTGGGCGCGTTCGGCGGCCCGTAGCAGGAGTCGCCGCTCGGCCAGCACCTCTTCGACCTGCCGGCGCACCTCGTTCAAGCGGCGGCCGGTATGGCGACGTTGCTCGGGATCGAGCGAGCCCAAAGAGCGCTGAACCAGGGTCAGCTCCCCGTGCTTGCCCAGCAGCTCCGTCTCCACCCGCTGCAGCTCGGCCGCCGTGGTGACCTCCTCGGCGGCCGTCCGAGCCCGGCTCAGCACCGAGTCCAGCGCCCCGAGGCCGACTGGTTCGTTCATGGGACGGCCACCGGGGCGGGAGGGTGCCCGGCGGTGGTGCGCTGGCGGAGCACTTCGAAACAGAGGACGGCGGCCGCGAGCGACACGTTGAGCGACTCGGCCCGCCCGGCCAGAGCCACCGTGACCTCTTCCTCGACACGGCCGGCCAGCCCGACCGGCAGCCCAGCGGCCTCGTTGCCCAGCACCAAGGCCAGCGGGACCCGGAGGTCGACCTCGGTATGGGGCCGCCCTCCGTGGGCCACTGCCGCCATCCGGCGCAACCCCAGACCGGCCAACTCGTCCAGGACGTCCTCGGGGGGACCGGCCACCACGACGGGGAGGTGCAACACCGACCCGGCCGAGGCACGAACGGTCTTGGGGTTGAACGGGTCGGCCGTGCCCCGGCAGCACACCACGGCCTGGGCCCCCGCCCCGTCGGCGGCCCGGATCACCGCCCCTGTGTTGCCAGGGTCCCGGACGTCGGCGCACACGACCACGAAGCTCGCACCCCGGAGCGGCTCGGGACCGGTGGACGGGTTGCGGACCACGGCCAGCACCGGCTGGGGGGTCACCGTCTCCGCCACGCGCTGGAGCACACCCGGTGCCAGCTCGAAGACGCGGGCTCCGGCGCCGTGAGCTCGCTCGAGCAAGGCCGACAGTCGCCGGTCGATGTCGTGGGCCGCGTCGACGTACACCGACTCCACGACGGCCCGAGCCTCGAGGGCGCTGTCGAGCAGGGTGAGTCCCTCGACCACGAAAGCGCCCTCCTCCTGGCGCACCCGTCGTCGGGAGAGCAGCCGGCGCAAGCGCTGGACCCGTTGGTGACGGAAGTCGAGCGGGGCGCTCAGGAGGCGTCCACCGCCGGTGCCGGCTCGGACAGCGGACGGGCCGCCCCCGACAACGTCACCAGCTGGGCGAAAGCAGCGGGGTCGGACAGCGCCAGCTCGGCCAGCACCTTGCGGTCCACTTCCACCTCGGCCTGCCGGAGGCCGGCGATGAAGCGGCTGTAGCTGGTGCCGTTGGCTCGGGCCGCGGCGTTGATGCGCTGGATCCACAGCCGCCGGAAGTCGCCCTTGCGAGCCCGGCGGTCGCGATAGGCGTACTGCAACGAGTGCATGACCGCCTCGTTGGCCGAGCGGAAGCTGCGGCTGCGGTTGCCGTAGTAGCCCTCCGCCTGCTCGAGGACGGCGCGACGGTGCTTCTTGCTGCCCACAGCGCGCTTGACCCTGGCCATCGGAGCTCCTTTTCTCGATCGAACCGCGCCCCGACCGACGGCCGGGGAGGCGAGCGGGCTTCAGCGACCCAACATCCGCCGGACCGCCCGGCGGTCGGCCCCGGCCACCTCGACCTGCCGGCCGAGCCGGCGGGTCCGGGC